>JBATAV010000730.1:0-2195 GCA_049662025.1 Paracoccaceae bacterium
GCCTTCCGTAGCGGCAGCGGCAGCCTTGGCGGCTTCGTCCTCGACCGCCTTGGCGGCGGCCGCGGCGGCTTCTTCGGCGGCCTTGGCGTCAGCGGCGGCCTTTTCCTTGGCGGCCACGGCCATCGCCGCAGCTTCCTGCGCGGGCTTGTAGCTGAACTGATAGTAGCCGCCCGCAGCCAGAAGGACGACTATAGCGCCGATGATAACGTTCTTGTTCATGACATTCTCCCATGACCGGCAGAGAACCCGGTTGAGTGCGATATTGCACCAAGTGGCGGAAATGAAAAGGCCATCTGGCCCTAATTTTCGTGTCAGTCCCGTCTTTGGCGCTTTCTCGCGCGCTGGAAACAGCCGTTTTTGCCGGGTTGAACCGGGCGGGGCTTGCGCGTAGATTGCGCGCGCTTTCCATCAACAGCCGAAGGGACCAACACCATAGCCCGCAGACCGCACAATGCGCCGCCGCCCAACCGCGATTCCGGCCCGCGCATCAATGATCGCATCCGTTCCCCCGAAATCCGCCTGATCGGCGCCGATGGCGAGAACGTCGGGGTTGTCACCCCGGCCCGCGCCATGGCCATGGCCGAAGAAGCGGGGCTGGACCTGGTCGAGATCTCGCCCAATGCCGAGCCGCCGGTCTGCAAGATCATGGACTTCGGCAAGTTCAAGTATGAACAGCAAAAGCGCGAGGCGGAAGCCCGCAAGAAGCAGCACATCATCGAGATCAAGGAAATCAAGTTCCGTCCCGGCACCGACACGCATGACTATGACGTGAAGATGCGCTCGGTTCTGAAGTTTCTGGAAGAAGGCGACAAGGTGAAGATCACGCTGCGCTTTCGCGGCCGCGAGATGGCCCACCAGCAGCTGGGGCTGGAGCTGTTGCACCGGGTCGCAGCCGATGTGGGCGAGAACGGCAAGGTCGAGTCGATGCCGCGGCTGGAAGGCCGCCAGATGGTGATGATGATCGGCCCGCGGTAAGGGCCGAAATCACTGGAGCGTTCTGCGGGGGCCCCGGCGGCCCCCGTTTTCATTTTTTTCGGGTGTTGTCCATCATTCATATTTTATGTTGAACGAATCTCCGGCCTCGTGTAATTCACACATATGGTTGAACGACTTCCCCCCACTGACGACACCCTGAGCGAGATCCTGAAGGCGGCTGGCGAGCCGACCCGCAGGGCGATCCTGACACTGCTTGCGCAGCACGGCCCTGCCCCTGTCACCGAAATCGCCACGCGGTTTCAGCAAAGCCTGAACGCCATTTCGCGCCATATCATGGTGTTGGAACGGGCCGGGCTGGTGCGGCGCCGGACGGTGTGGCGCACCCATATGATCGAGATCGACCTGTCGCCACTGGCCGACATCGACACATGGTTCGCGGGGCTTCGATCAATCTGGGCGCTGCGGCTTGGCGCACTTGCAACCCTTTTGGACCAGGAGACGAACGATGACTCAGATCATGACGGCAGAGCTGACCCTGACAGTCGCGCAAAGCTATCGCGCTCCGCCGGACCGCGTCTATGACGCCTGGCTGTCGCCCGAGATGCTGGCGCGGTTCATGGTGCCTTGCGACGGCGGCTCGGTGCCCGAAGCTGCGGTTGACGCGCGCGTCGGCGGCACCTTCCGCATCGTGATGAACGATGGCGCCGGCGATATTCCGCATCACGGCACCTATCTGGAATTGTCGCGACCACATCGCATGCGGTTCACCTGGCAATCGCCGCATTCGGTGGAGGGAAGTCTGGTGACCCTGACGCTGACACCCGAGGGCGACGGCACGCGGCTGGAACTGCGTCAGGACCGGTTCGCCTCCGAAGGTGCGCGCGAAGGGCATCGCAAGGGCTGGACGGCAATTCTGGCCAGTCTGGACCTCGCGCTTTAGGGCTCTCGCAACTGCGGGCGCAGGGGGATTTCCTTCAACAGCCCCCCTACCCCCATGGCGGCGATGGCATCGCAGTCGACCGCCAGCCCGCAGGCCAGCCGTTCCAACACCCAATCGGCGCCGTTCAGCGCAGGGCTGCGGGCGCAGCCGGGCAGACCCACCACCGGGCGCGCGCCCAGGCTGCCCAGAAACAAGAGGTTGCCCGGATCGACCGGCATCCCGAAACGCAAGACCTGCCCGCCTGCCAGCCGCAACGCCTGCGGCGCGGTGTCGTGCAGGTCGGAGGTGGCCGATCCGGTCAGGATCAGCACCATGGCGC
>JBATAV010000731.1:0-4632 GCA_049662025.1 Paracoccaceae bacterium
CGCCTGCGGTATATCAGCCTGAAAACCGTGATCGACCGCGGTTTTGGCGCGCTGCTGGCCTTGCTGGGCGTCAAGATCGCTGCATCCTGAGGGAAACACCATGACCGACCGCCTGCCGCACGAAAAAGGCTTTCACGTCAGCTGGGACCAGTTGCACCGCGATGCCCGCGCGCTGGCATGGCGTCTGCAGGGACAGGGCCCCGAGGGCGGCAACTGGCGCGCCGTGGTCGCCATCACCCGCGGCGGCATGGCCCCGGCGATGATCGTGTCGCGCGAACTCGACATCCGCGTCGTCGATACGGTTTCGGTGAAAAGCTATGACCGCCAGACGCAGGAAGCGCCGCGCCTGATCAAGGCGCCGCAGGCCGATATCATGGGCGATCAGGGCGAAGGCGTGCTGATCGTCGATGATCTGGTTGATACCGGCAAGACGCTGGAACTGGTGCGCGCGCTCTATCCAAGGGCGCATTTCGCCACCGTCTACGCCAAGCCAAAGGGCAAGCCCTTGGTGCAGACCTATGTCACCGAGGTCAGTCAGGACACCTGGATCTTCTTTCCCTGGGACATGGCGCTGCAATATGTTCAGCCCTATCGTGGCACCGACTGACCCCTTGCCCTTCATCTTGGCCCAAATATTCCACGGGGGTCCGGGGGTGTGAAACCCCCGGCTCCTCCGCCTCGACCGGAGCGCTGCCGATGACCCATCCCCTCAACCCCGCCTTCGCCGCCACCGAACCACCGCCGGTGATGGAGGCGCGGCGCTGGCTCATCGGCAAGACCTTTGCCCCCGATCGCGCCTTGATCAACGTCAGCCAGGCCGCCCCGGTGGAAAGCCCGCCGCTGGCCCTGCGCCAAGCGATTGCCGAGGCGGCGCTGAACGACCCCGATGCGCATCTTTACGGCCCCGTGCTGGGCCTGCCCGCCCTGCGCGCCGAAATCGCCAGCCAATGGTCTGCGGCCTATGGCGGCCGCGTCGCGCCCGATCAGGTCGCCATCACTCAGGGCTGCAACCAGGCCTTCACCGCCGCCCTGGCCAGCCTTGCCGGGCCCGGCGATGAGGTGATCCTGCCCACCCCGTGGTATTTCAACCACAAGATGTGGCTGGACATGGCTTCGGTCACGACCGTGCCTTTGGATACCGGCAACAGCCTGCTGCCCGATGCCGACGCGGCCAAGGCGCTGATCACCTCAAGAACCCGCGCCATCGTGCTGGTATCGCCCAACAATCCGGGAGGCGTCGAATACCCCGCCGAGGTGCTGGCTGCCTTCCGCGACCTTGCCCGCGCCCATGGTCTGGCGCTGGTCGTCGACGAGACCTACCGCGATTTCGACAGCCGGTCCGGACGCCCGCATGATCTGTTCACTGATCCGGCGTGGGACGACACGCTGATCCAGCTTTACTCCTTCTCCAAGGCCTACCGGCTGACCGGCCACCGGGTCGGCGCCATGGTCGCCAGCCCCGAGCGGCTGGCCGAGGTGGAGAAATTCCTGGATACCGTCGCCATCTGTCCGGGCCAGCTGGGCCAGATTGCCGCCCTTTGGGGGATGCGCAACCTGTCGCAATGGGTGGCCGGGGAGCGCGATGAAATCCTGGCCCGCCGCCGCGCGATGGAGCAGGGCTTTGCCGCCTTGACGGGCTGGAAGCTGCTCGGCTGCGGCGCCTATTTCGCCTATGTCGAACACCCCTATCCGATGGCCAGCGACAGCTTGTGCAAGCGGCTGGTCGACGATTGCGCCATCCTGATGTTGCCCGGAACCATGTTCCAGCCCGAGGGATCTGCGGCAGGCATGCGCCAGATCCGCATCGCCTTTGCCAATATCGATGCCGATGGCATCGCCGAGATGTTCCGCCGCCTCGCCACCTTCCGCCCCTAGGAGGGGCGGCGAAGATCTGGCGGCAAAGCGGGCAGCCCCGTCTTGCCCCCCGCCCGCCTTCCCACTAGACAGGCGGTCAAACCCCTTTTCCATAAGGTCGGCCATGTCCAAGACCCCGCAAAAGCCGCAAGACGAAGACGCCCGCAAGCCCCGCAAGAAGAGCGAGCACGTCGCGGCCTGGCTGATCACCGGCATGCTGGTGCTGGGGCTTGGCGGCTTTGGCGTCACCAACTTTGGCGGCAATGTCACCACCATCGGCTCGGTCGGCGGCATTGACATCACCACGCAGGAATATGCCCGTTCGGTCCGTCAGGAAGCCGCCGCGATGTCGGCACAGCTGGGCGTCAACATCGGCATGACCGAGGCGCTGGCCTTCGGACTGGACAAGCAGGCGCTGTCGGCCACCGTCACCCGTGCCGCCCTTGATGCCGAGGCGGCCCGGATCGGCATTTCCATCGGCGACCAGTCGGTGGCCGCCGAGATCAGGAAGATGGACAGCTTCAAGGGCACGGCAGGCGGCTTTGACCGCGATGCCTACAGCTTTTCGCTGAAACAGCAGGGCTGGAGCGAGGCCGAGTTCGAAACCGCGCTGCGCCGCGATGTCTCGCGTTCGCTTCTGCAAGGGGCGGTGACGGGTGGCTTTGTGGCGCCGAAGCCGATGCTGGATACGTTGTATCGCTGGGTGGCCGAGCGGCGCGCCTTCTCGATGATCCGGCTGACCGAGGCCGACCTGACCGCCCCGTTGCCCGCCCCGACCGAGGACGAGCTGAAGGCCTGGCATGACGGCCATATCGCCAGTTTCACCAAGCCCGAGGCCAAGCGCATCGCCTATGCGGCTTTGCTGCCCGATACGATCGCCAAGGATCAGCCGGTGGACGAAGAGGCACTGAAGAAGATGTATGAGGATCGCCTCAGCGAATTCGTCGTGCCCGAGCGGCGGCTGATCGAACGGCTGGTGTTCCCCGATCAGGCCGCGGCCGATGCCGCCAAGGTCCGGCTGGACGGCGACGCCCCGTTCGAAACGCTGGTGCTGGAACGCGGCCTGACACTGGATGCCATCGACCTGGGCGATGTGTCGAAGGACGATCTTGGCGCGGCGGGCGAGGCGGTCTTTGCCGCCGCCGAAGGCACGGTGGTTGCCGCAGAAAGCGACCTTGGTCCGGCGCTTTTTCGGGTGAACGGGGTGCTTGCGGGCGAAAGCACCAGCTTTGAGGATGCGCGCGCCGATCTGGCTGGCGAAATGCAGACCGACGCCGCCCGCCGCCTGATTGCCGACAAGGTCGAACAGATCGACGACCTGCTGGCGGGTGGGGCGGAGTTGAAGGACCTGGCCGGCGAAATGGGCATGACCTATGCCACGCTGGACCATGTGCCCGGCAAACAGGGCGATGAGGCGATCGAGGGCTATTCCGCCTTTCGCACCGCCGCCGACAAGCTGACCGCCGAGGATTTTCCGCAAGCCATCGTGCTGGACGATGGCGGCGTGGTGGCGATGCAGTTTCTGCAAACCGTGCCCGCCGCCCCGATCCCGCTGGACGAGGCGCATGACGCTGTGGCCGCCGACTGGCGTGCCGCCAGGCTGAAAGAGGCGCTGTCGGCCCGCGCGATCGAGATCAAGGCGGCGCTGGAAGCGGGCGGCACCATCGGCAGCTTCGGCATCGTCGACCAGACCCCGGAAATCAGCCGCGACGGCAGCGTCGATGGTGCGCCCGCGTCGCTGGTCAAGGCGGCCTTCGACATGGCGCCCGGCGACATCCGGGTGATCGAAGAGGGCGATTTCGTCGCCGTGCTGCACCTGAACGCCGTCATCCCCGCCGCCGAGACCGGCGACGATGCCGAGGCGCTGAAAGCGGCACTTGCCGCACAGATCCAGCAGGCGATTTCCAACGACGCGCTGGCCGCCTATTCCGACTCGCTGATCTCGTCGGCGGGCGTGAACCTGAACCAGGCCGCCATCACTGCCGTGAACTCGAGCTTGCAATGATGCTGGAACCGCCGTTCGAGACCTTCGAGCAGGCCTGGGCGCGGGGCGAGAACCAGATCGTCCATGCGCGCCTGGCCGCCGATCTGGACACGCCCGTCAGCCTGATGCTGAAACTGGGAGAGGCGCGGGCCGATACCTTCATGCTGGAATCGGTGACCGGGGGCGAGGTGCGGGGCCGGTATTCCATCGTCGGCATGAAGCCGGATCTGATCTGGCGCTGCCGGGGCACGCAGTCGGAGATCAACCGCGAGGCGCGCTTTGATGCGCAGGCCTTCCTGCCCTTGCCCGGCCCCCCGCTCGACACCCTGCGCGCGCTGATCGCCGAAAGCCGGATCGTCCTGCCCGAAGGTCTGCCGGCAATTTCGGCAGGGCTGTTCGGCTACCTCGGCTATGACATGATCCGGCTGGTCGAACATCTGCCCGACGTCAACCCCGACCCGCTGGGCCTGCCCGACGCGGTGCTGATGCGGCCCTCGGTCGTGGCGGTGCTGGACGGGGTGAAGGGCGAAGTGATCGTGGTGGCGCCGGCCTGGGTCGCCTCGGGTCTTTCGGCGCGGGCGGCCTATGCGCAGGCGGCCGAGCGGGTGATGGACGCGCTGCGCGATCTGGACCGCGCCCCTGCCGCCGCCAGCCGCGATCTGGGCGAGGCGGCCCGCGTGGGCGCGCTGCGGTCGAACTTTACCCAAGCCGGCTACAAGGCGGCGGTGGAAAAGGCCAAGGATTACATCCGCGCCGGCGACATCTTTCAGGTCGTGCCCAGCCCACGCTGGGCG
>JBATAV010000732.1:0-1839 GCA_049662025.1 Paracoccaceae bacterium
GAAGCGGCGACCGAGGCCGCCGCTCCCGACGCGCCCTAGAACAGCGCCGCGTTCACCAGCAGATGCGCCCCGATCGAGGCGGCATAGCCCAGCGCAATCGCCCAGGTCCATCGCAGATGGCCCATGAAGGTGTACGACCCCTTCGCCTGCCCCATCAGTGCCACCCCCGCCGCTGACCCGATCGCCAGCATCGACCCTCCGACGCCGCAAGTCAGCGTGATCAACAGCCATTGGCCGTCCGACATGCTGGGGTCCATCGTCAGCACCGCAAACATCAGCGGGATGTTGTCGATGATGGCCGACAGTGCGCCGATGACGATATTGGCCGTGGTCGCCCCCAAGCCGACGTAAAGCCCCTGGCTGGCAAAGGCCAGATAGCCCATCACCCCCAGACCGCCGACCGCAAAGATGATGCCGAAGAAGAACAGCAGCGTGTCCCATTCCACCCGCTGCACCTGCCTGAAACTGTCCAGCACGATCTCTTCGTCCTCGCGCCGCTTGCCCAGAAGCCGCAAGTAATAGGACCACATCTGCAGGTATCCCAGACCCAGCATCATCCCCAGGGCGGGCGGCAGTTGCAGGAAGTTCTTGAAACAGACCGCCGTGGCGATGGTGCAGCCAAACAGCACCGCCACACCCAGCATCCCGGTCTTGGCCTTGGCCTTGTCGGTCACGGCGGGGGGCTTTTCGTCGGGAATGGCGAAATACATGATGGCCGCCGGCACCAGCCAGTTGACGACCGAGGGCAGGAACAGCACGAAAAACTCAAAGAACGACAGCTTGCCCTTCTGCCAGACCATCAGCGTGGTGATGTCGCCAAACGGGCTGAAGGCGCCGCCTGCGTTGGCCGCCACCACCGTCGAGATGCACCCCAGCAGCACGAACTTCTTGTTCTCGCGCCCCAATGCCACCACCACCGTGCCGATCACCAAGGCCGTGGTCAGGTTGTCCAGCACCGCCGACAGAAAGAACGCCAGCACCCCGGTCAGCACGAACAATTGCCGGTAACCCAAGCCTGCATTGATCAGCTTGGCGCGCAGCACGTCAAAGCCGCGCCGTTCTTCCAGCGTGTTGACATAGGTGATCGCCACCAACAGGAACAGGAACAATTCGCCATATTCCTCGATGATGACGCGGGCATGCTCATGCGCGACTTCGGGCTGGCCGCCCGTCCCGTAGGCAATGCCGATCAGCGCCCAGATCAGACCCGCCGCCAGCATCACCGGCTTTGATTTCTGCATGTGGGTGACTTCCTCGAACATCACCATCACATAGGCGACGACAAAGACCACCAGCGCCGCGATCCCGGCCCAATGCGTCGTCAGGTCCAGATCATGCATTCCAATTCCCCTCGTCTGCCGCCCTTTTCCGGGCCGTTGCTCGCCCGCAAGGGCGCATCTTTCCCCCAGACGGTCAACCCCGTTAGCGCCACGGCCCGGACTGTTCTTTTGATCCTTTGGTCAAATATCCCGCCGCGCAGCCCTTGCCAGCCCGCCCGGCCCCGTGGCATCGTTGCCCTGCCTTTCCAGGGCGCGGAGGCCCCCCCGTGCAGACCACCACCCAACCCAAGGCCGCAACCGGCCTTCTGCCACAGGTTGCACCGCAACCGGGCCACCCGCGCAATCCAGGCATGGCGCTGGACCTCGACTGGGTCGCAGGCGTGCAGGCCAACACCTCCGCAATCGAGCGGCGCTGCGCCACGCTGGGTGGGCGGCGGTCGGTGAAAAAAGACTTCCAGGCCGCCTGGCTGTGCAAGGCGATCAGCCTGATCGACCTCACCACCCTGTCGGGCGACGACACACCCGGCCGGGTGCAACGCCTCTGCGCCAAGGCCCGCCA
>JBATAV010000733.1:0-5614 GCA_049662025.1 Paracoccaceae bacterium
GTGCCGCTCTGGCCCGACCTGCGCCCGATTGCCCGCAGCGAGACCACCGCCGTCGAGGCCCGCGCCACCGAAGGCACCGCCGAGGAATCCACCGAGGAAAAAACCGCCCGCCGCGCCCGCCGTCGCAAGGCCGATCAGGCCAACCGCCCGGACAGCTTCATCCTGCACAAGTTCGAAGCCATCCTGTCGATGACCGAATTTCTCAACCTCAACCGACGGGTCGAGGATGACGATGAAGATACTGCCAAGAAAGCCGCCGACGATCAGGACGAAATCGGCCTGGGTCAGATTTCCAAGGCCCCCGCCACCCGGCTGAAACTGCACCTCGACCTCGCCCCCGAAGATGTCGACCGCGAGGCGCTTTCCGGCGCAACCCTTTACCCCGAATGGGATGTTCGCACCAACTCCTACCTGCCCGCCCACGCCCGCGTCCTTCATTCGCGCGCCGAAGCCAGCGAAGCGACTCCCGCCTTTCGGGCCGACCCGCGCGCCAACGCGCGTATCCGTGCCGTCCGCCGGCAGTTCGAGGCCTTGCGTCCCAGCCTCGTCTCGACCCCTGGCCACCCGGATGGTGACGAATTGGATACCGAGCGAGCGGTGCGCGCGCAGGTCGATCTTCTTGCCTGCGGCGAAGGTACCGACCGGGTCTGGCGCCAGACAAGGCCCGAACGCCGCGATCTTGCCGTGTCGATCCTGCTCGACGTCTCGCGCTCAACCGAAAGCGCCATCCCCGGCCACGGCCACGAAGGTCGCTCGGTGATCGAAATCGAACGCGAGGCCCTTGCGGCACTCGCCTGGGGACTTGACGCTTGCGGCGACAGCTTCGCCATCCACGCATTTTCCTCGCTGAAACGCCATCGCGTCTACCTGCAAGAGGTGAAATCCTTCACCGAGCCGATGTCCGATGCCACCGAACACCGCATCGCGGCGTTGCGGCCCGGTCATTACACAAGGCTGGGCGCCGCCATCCGCCACGTCTCGGCCGGGCTGACCAAGGAAGCCCGCAGACGCCGCCTGCTGCTGGTCATCACCGATGGCAAGCCCAACGACCTTGACCATAACGAAGGCCGCCACGGCATCGAAGACAGCCGCATGGCGGTGATGGAAGCCCGCCGCGCCGGCCATTCGGTCTTCGGCATCACCGTTGACCGCGATGGCAAAAGCTGGTTCCCCCGTCTCTTCGGCCAGGGCGCATTCGCCCTGATCCCGAACCCCGAGAAACTGACCCAGGCCCTGCCGCAGATCTACCGCCAACTGGTCACCGGATGACCGATCCCACCAAAGACAACGGCCAGGGCGTCACCTTGGGCCAGGTCCTCTCCGGCGGTCCGAAAGGCGAAGCGCCCTCGGCGTCGGCCAATGCACAGGGCGCAGCAGGCCAACTGCCCGGCGAATTGATGATGTGGGTCCTGATCATCTCGGAACTCGCCGTCTTCGGCGCCGGGCTGACCGCCTTTCTGGCCGTCCGCATCACCGACCCCGCAGGCTTTGCCGAGGCACAGAGCCACCTGCACCGCACCGGCGCAGGGATCAACACCATTGTGCTTGTCACCTCGGGCTGGCTGGCGGCTTTGGCGGTGCGCGCCGCCGAGGCAGGTAATACCACCCGACTCCGCGCGCTTGCCGCCGCCGCCATCACCCTTGGCGGGGTGTTTCTGGCGCTGAAAGCTTCGGAATACGCCGATCTTTTTGCCCAGGGAATCGGCACCGAAACCCATGCCTTCTTCACCTTTTCCTTCCTTCTGACCGGCTTTCACGCCGCCCATGTGCTGGCCGGAATGATCTTGCTGGCCCTGGTGGCAAAAATCGCCACCCCCCGCGCGGTCGAAACCGGGGTCGCCTTCTGGCACATGGTCGATCTGGTCTGGGTGCTGCTGTTCCCGGTGATCTATCTGATATGACAACACCCCCCACCCCCCACAGCAGCCGCGCCTCAGGCGTCAGTCCGGTCACCCGGGCCTGGGCGATCCTCCTGGCGCTGTCCGCCGCATCGACCGGGCTTGCGGCCTCGGGAATTGCAGGCGCCGGGCTTTCGCTTTCGGTGCTGGTCCTGGCCGGGATGAAGGCGCGGGTGATCCTCGGCGCCTATCTCGGGCTGGCCTCGGCACCGTCCTGGCAGCGCGGCTTCGATCTGACGCTAGGCCTTTTCCTCGCTGTCCTCGCCGTGCTGGCAATTGCGGCATAACCGTTAAGAATGCGTAAATGCAAACCGCAACACTCTGAGCAAAAAGCATTTTCCCAACCGTCCCGACTCGGGACGCCCCCGCCTCAGCGCCGAAATGCCGCCGCCAGCCTCTCGGGCAGGCTGAACTCCACCAACACCCGCCCCCGCGCCGCAGCCGACATCTTGCCGGCCGTCTTGGCCACGATATCCAACACCGCCGCCGGATCCTTGCCTTCCGTGAAAGGCCCGAAATACCAGCGCAGGAAAACAAAGCAGATCACATCCTCCAGCGCCTGCACCTCCGCATCGCGCTTGATGCCCTCCTTGCGCAGCAGCACCGCCACCCGATCGCAATCCTGCGGCCAATAGCCCGCTGCCGCCATGATCCCCGCCACCCGCGCCGCATGCCGCCTGCCCTGCTCGCGCCGCCAGGCCAAATAGCCCGCCTTGCCGATCGCGAAATCCGCCCGCGGCAAAAGCCAGCGTTCGACATGCTGCCCTCGGCAGGCGATCTGCAAGACCTCTGAAGCCCGAGGCTCCAGCCGCGCCAACTCCGCCGTCATCCGCTGCGCGTAAAGGCCTGCCTCGCCCTTCGGGTCCGCCGCATTCGCCGCATCCACCGCGACCAAAGCCACCGCCAACCGGCCGGTCATGGCTTGGACCAGGCCAACGCCGGATCCTCTTCGACATAGTCGCGCAAGACCGCGACATCCTGGATCTCGGCCACGTTCTGCCGCACCGTCACCCCCTGCTCACGCAGGCGGGCGAAGGCGCGGCTCAGGCTTTCCGGCTTCATGCCCAGACGCCCGGCGATCAGTACCTTGTCATAAGGCAAGGTCACCTCGCAGGCCCCGGACTCGCAAGACGACAACTCCAGCAGAAACTCAGCCACCCGCTGCGCCCCGGTCTGCGCCTTCAGCGCCTCGACCTGCGCGACCAGCGCGTGCAGATGGGCAAAGGTCGCCGACAGGATCGAGATCGCCAGTTCCGGGTTCTCGCGGATCGAGCGCAGGAAGGCATCGGCCTCGATCCGGATCAGACGGCAATCGGTCACCGCCTCGGCCGCCACCGGATAGGTGTCATGGCGAAAGGCCACCGCCTCGCCGAAACTGGCGCCCTTGGTGAAGACGCTGACCACCGCCTCGGCTCCGTTCGGCGCGATCCGATACAGTTTCACCCAGCCCTCGGCGACCAGATAGATCGCGCTGGCCCGTTCGCCTTGCAGAAAGATCGTGGTGCCGCGGTCGAATTCACGCTGTCGGGCATTGGCAAGAACCGATTCCGCCAAAGCCTCGGGCATCGAAGAGAACAGCACCGACTTGCGGACCAGTGCAAGGATTTCCGGTTTCATCGGCGCAGCCTCCCGTTTCCTTGCAATCGAGGCGGCAAACTATTCGGACCGCGCAGCCGCCGCAAGTCGTCAAGTCCCTGCTGAAACGCTGCACCTGTCGGCGTCCCGCCCGGCAAGAACCGACATGGAGGCCAGCGCCTTTGCCTGGCCCGACAGACCCGGTGTCAAGGCAAGCAACTCGGCTTGAAGAGCGTGATAGATATCCGGCTTGCCGTGAAACTGGGTGGCCGACGGCCGCCCTGCCGCATCGATCTCGGGGAACCAGCCGCCATTCGTATGGTCAATGAAATGCCGGTCGGCGAATTGCCAGAGCCTGCGATACCAGACCTCGTCCTCGGGACGCCGGTCCAGCTTGATCAGCGAAGCCAGGGCGCCGATCGCTTCGGTCACCGGCCACCAATAGCGCGACCGGATCGCTGGTTGGCCATCAAAGCCCACCGTATAGACCAGACCGCCGCCGTCTTCCGACCAGCCATCGGCCAATGCCTGCGCCACCACCCGCCGCGCCACCTCGGGCGAGCCGTCCGCAGGCCGCCCGGCCAGATCCCACCACTGCAACAAAAGCCGCGACAGTTCGAACGAATGGCCGGGCGTAGTCCCGGCGGGGCGAAACATCGGGTTGCCGGAATAGCTCCGGTCAACCTGCCAATCATCCCCATAATGCTCGGGCACTCGCCAGCCTTCCCGCGGCGCCATCCGATGCATGAAGAAGTGCAGGATGCGCCCGGCCCGCGCCAGATAGATTTCGCGCCCGGTCGTTTCATGGGCCGCCAGCAGAGCCTCGACACCGTGCATGTTGGCATTCATCCCGCGATAGCGCGAGAAAGGCGTCCAGTCCCTGTTCCATTCATCGCAGAAAAGGCCCGGTCCTTCCTCCCAGAAATGCGCATCCAGCACCTTTGTGGCGTCGTCGATCAACCAGTCTGCCTCCGGGTGTCCGGCCAGTCGCGCAGTTGCGCCGGCCAGAAGCACGAACACATGGCCGTAAGCCAGTTTGCGCCCGTCAAGAACCTTGTCGCCCTGCAGCGCCCAGACATAGCCGCCGTGATCGCGGTCTCGGTGGTGATCGATGAGATAGCGCATGCCCTGATCGATCATCGCGTCGCAATCGGCCTGCCCGGCCAATTTGCCAAGCGCATAGGAATGCACCATCCGCGTGGTCGAATGCAGTTCTTGCCCCGCGTCGGCCAAAGGAGCCCCCTGATGCCCAAGGACATGGAAACCCGCGACCGGGTGACGGGCGGCCCTGAAAAAGCGAAGCTGGCGGTCCGCGTCGGCGGCAAGCCAGGTGCGGTGCGCGATGTCGTCAAGCCAGAAACCATCAGCATCCGACCGTGCGGGATCCACGAAGTCCTGCATGCGTTGCGCCTTCTTTCCTGCGTGGGTTTACTGCGTTCTACTACGGCTTCGACGCGGGCGGGCGGCCATGGTTCCGTTCCGGCCAGGAGCACATGTTAGGCGGCCTTCGGGTCGAAGGCCACGGCGGATTTTCGGCCATGGGCCGGGTGTCTGCAACCCTGTCCCGCCACCGGGTTTCGTGATGACGGTGAAGGGTCTCCATTTGGGGAGTTATTTTTGTGCGGTATTCAAGCGAGCGGCCTCGCGTCAGCACTATCGGTTGGGTAGACTCGATTTGGCCATTGCCGAAATCCCGTTTTGCTTCCCAACCAGTCGAGGCTCCGCCGGCCGAGCGCATTTCCTGGCAGATGCGACCTTCTGATCATCCGCCGCTCCGAATGACGGGCGCAAATGGGCGATGGGCCGGTCTGTCTGGCTTTAGAGTTCGACCCTGGACCCCGACTTCGCCCCCGGCACCGGCACCGGCACACCGGCGATCCGCAGCCTGTTTCATAGTCTTCGTCCCTGGCATGACCAATATCCTGACGGCGGGGGGCAGGCCTATGCCGATTTCGTGCCGGTGCTGGTGATCTCCAGCGTCAACAATACGCATGAGTTGGGTTTGGGCGAGAGTCGGTTGCACGAATTGCCCGACCAGCAGGGAATGGTGCGCAGCAGATCACCGGGTGGCCGAGAGCCCGGTTTGCCGAGGCTTGCGAATGTGCCGCATGAGACGATTTGCAAGAGCCGGTTCATTCCGG
>JBATAV010000734.1:0-6218 GCA_049662025.1 Paracoccaceae bacterium
GCGCAGCCCTTGCCAGCCCGCCCGGCCCCGTGGCATCGTTGCCCTGCCTTTCCAGGGCGCGGAGGCCCCCCGTGCAGACCACCACCCAACCCAAAGCCGCAACCGGCCTTCTGCCACAGGTTGCCCCGCAACCGGGCCATCCACGCAATCCAGGCATGGCGCTGGACCTCGACTGGGTCGCAAGCGTGCAGGCCAACACCTCGGCGATCGAGCGGCGCTGCGCGACGCTTGGCGGACGGCGCTCGGTGAAGAAGGATTTTCAGGCGGCCTGGCTGTGCAAGGCAATCGCCCTGATTGACCTGACCACCCTGTCGGGCGATGACACCCCCGGCCGCGTCCAGCGCCTGTGCGCCAAGGCCCGTCAGCCGGTGCGCCCCGACATGTTGGAGGCGCTGGGGATGCAAGGCCTGACCGTCGGCGCGGTCTGTGTCTATCACGAGATGGTGGAAACGGCCGTCCGCGCGCTGGAAGGCACCGCGATCCCCGTCGCCGCCGTTTCCACCGGCTTTCCCGCCGGACTGTCCCCCTGGCACCTGCGCATTGCCGAGATCGGAGACTCCGTAAAAGCCGGTGCTGCGGAGATCGACATCGTCATTTCTCGCCGCCATGTCCTGACCGGCAATTGGCAGGCCCTCTACGACGAGACCGTTGAGATGCGCGCCGCCTGCGGCGATGCCCATATGAAAGCCATCCTCGCCACCGGAGAACTGCAAACCCTGCGCAACGTCGCCCGCGCATCCTTGGTCTGCATGATGGCGGGCGCCGATTTCATCAAGACCTCGACCGGCAAGGAACCCGTCAACGCGACCCTGCCCGTGACGCTGACGATGATCCGCTGCATCCGTGACTATGAAACGCGCACCGGCTTCAAGGTCGGCTACAAACCCGCAGGTGGCATATCGAAGGCCAAGGATGCCCTTCTCTACCTCGCCCTGATGAAAGACGAACTCGGCCTCCCCTGGCTGCAACCCGACCTCTTCCGCTTCGGCGCCTCCAGCCTTCTGGGCGATATCGAGCGCCAGTTGGAACACCACCTCACCGGCCACTACTCGGCCAGCTACCGCCACGCGATGGGATGACATGGCCATCCTTGCACCAGCGGAACCGGAGAAAGGGGCGCTGCCCCTCGCGGCCTTGCCGCTCACCCCGGAATATTTTTGCCAAGATGAAGCCCGGAAGGCCGTTTCATCTTGGCCCAAATACTCCTGCCGGAGGCACAGGGCAGGCCTTGGCGAACCTGCTGCCAGATTGGCGTGACTGGAGATAACACGATGACCATCAAGGAAATCTTCGCCTCCATGGACTACGGCGCAGCACCCGAAAGCAATGCCGAGGTGCTGGCCTGGCTGGCCAAGCACAAGGCCAGCTTCGGCCATTACATCGACGGCGGCTTCACCGCGCCCGAAGGCCCGTTTGACACCAGAAACCCCGCCACCGGCACCGTGCTGGCGCAAGTCTCCCAAGGCTCGCGCGCCTCGGTCGATACCGCCGTCAAAGCCGCCGCCCGCGCCTTTCCGAAATGGTCACGCACATCGGGGCCGCAAAGGGCGCGCATCCTCTACGCTCTCGCCCGCCTGGTGCAGAAACACAGCCGCCTCTTTGCCGTGCTGGAGTCCATGGACAACGGCAAGCCGATCCGCGAATCCCGCGACATCGACATCCCGCTTGTCGCCCGCCACTTCTACTACCACGCAGGCCTTGCCCAACTGCTGGCCACCGAAAAGCCGGGGCTGATCCCCCTCGGCGTCTGCGCCGCCATCATCCCGTGGAACTTCCCCCTGCTCATGCTGGCCTGGAAAGTTGCCCCCGCGCTTGCCGCAGGCAATACCGTCGTCCTGAAACCCGCCGAATACACCCCCCTCACCGCGCTCCTTTTCGCCGAAATCTCTCGCGAAGCCGGCCTGCCGAAGGGCGTTCTCAACATCGTCACCGGCGATGGCGACACCGGCGCCGCATTGGTCGCCCACCCCAATGTGGCAAAGATAGCCTTCACCGGCTCCACCTCGGTCGGCAAACGCATCCGCGAAGCCACCGCCGGGCAGGCCAAGGCCCTGACCCTGGAACTCGGCGGCAAATCCCCCTACATCGTCTTTGACGACGCCGATATCGATTCAGCCGTCGAAGGGTTGGTCGATGCGATCTGGTTCAACCAGGGCCAGGTCTGCTGCGCCGGATCACGCCTTCTGGTGCAGGAAGGCATTGCCTCGCGCTTTCACGACAAACTCAAACGCCGGATGGATGGCTTGCGCCTCGGCGACCCTTTGGACAAATGCATCGACATCGGCGCGATCATCGACCCGATCCAGCTGGATGCCATCACCAAACTGGTCGACGGCTCTGACGGCGACATCTACCGCGCCGCCACCCCCGTCCCGCAGGGCTGCTTCTACCCGCCCACGCTGATCACCGGGCTTTCGACCGCCTCTCCGCTGATGCAAGAGGAAATCTTCGGCCCGGTCCTCGTCTCCATGACCTTCCGCACCCCGGCAGAGGCGGTGGAACTGGCCAACAACACCCGCTACGGCCTTGCCGCCAGCATCTGGTCTGAAAACATCAACCTTGCACTGGATATCGCCCCCAGGCTGCGCGTCGGCGTGGTCTGGGTCAACGCCACCAACCTTTTCGACGCCGCCGCCGGCTTTGGCGGTGTCCGTGAAAGCGGTTTCGGCCGCGAAGGTGGGTGGGAGGGGCTGATGGCCTACCTCAAACCCGAAGGTAAAACCAAACCCGCCCGGCCCATTGCCGCCATGCCGGAGCCCGAGGCACCGCAGGCCCCCGACATGGACCGCACCGCAAAGCTGTTCATCGCAGGCAAACAGGCCCGCCCCGACGGCGGCTATTCCCGCGCCGTCTGGTCGCCGAAAGGCAGGCTCCTGGGCCATATCGGCCTGGGCAACCGCAAGGACATCCGCAACGCAGTCGAGGCGGCACAGGCCGCCAAGGGATGGTCCAAGACCACCGCCCACACCCGCGCCCAGATCCTGTACTACATCGCCGAGAACCTCTCGGCCCGTGCCAGTGAATTCGCCGCGCGCCTCAAGGACATGACCGGCAAACCGGGGCTGGCAGAGGTCGAAACCGCGATCAACCGCCTCTTCACCTACGCCGCCTGGGCCGACAAATACGAAGGTGCCGCCAAACCGGTGCCGATCCGCGGCCTCGCGCTGGCCCTGCCCGAACCCATCGGCGTGATCGGCGCCCTCTGCCCCGACGAGGCCCCCCTCCTCGGCCTGATCTCGGCCATGGCCCCCGCCATCGCCATGGGCAACACCTGCGTGCTGATCCCGTCCGACCCGTTCCCGCTGTCGGCCACCGACTTCTACCAGATCCTCGAAACCTCCGACGTCCCGGCAGGCGTGGTCAACATCGTCACCGGTGCCCACGCCGAGCTTGCCAAACCGCTCGCCGGTCACATGGACGTTGACGCAATCTGGGCCTTCGATTCCTCCCCCGCCACCCTGATCGAGCGCGAAAGCAGCGGCAACCTCAAACGCACCTGGGTCAGCAACGGCCTCGCCCGCGACTGGGCTGCCAACGGCGAGGGCCGCGAATTCCTCGCCCGGGCGACCGATGTGAAGACCGTCTGGGTCCCCTACGGCGAATGAGCATCCCCGAGATGAAACGCCGCAGCCTGAAAGCCCGCATCCGCGAGCTTTATGAGGGCCGCAGCGAGGCCGCCGACCGCTTTCGCTACGCGCTGCTGGCCTTCGACGGCTTCACCATCCTGTTCCTCGTCGCCACCTCGTTCCTGGCGCGCGGGCTGCATACCATGGTGGCCGACGTAGCGATCGGCCTTGTCATGCTGGCCGACGTGGGGCTGCGGCTGTGGATCTCGCCCCGCCCCCTGCGCGACATGATCAGCTTCTGGGGCCTGGCCGATCTGGCCGTGGTGATCTCGCTGCTGGCGCCGTTCTGGGAAGAGGGCCTGGCCTTCCTGCGCGTCCTCAGACTCTACCGCGTGCTGCATTCGACCGAGACCCTGCGCCAGTTGCGCCAGGACCTGCCCGGCTTTACCCGCAACGAAGGCACCATCCGTGCCGCCGCCAATCTGGTGATCTTCGTTTTCCTGATGACAGCACTGGTCTACCAGACCCAGCACCGCATCAACCCGCAGATCGTCAATTACGTCGATGCGCTCTACTTCACCGTCACCACCCTGACCACCACCGGCTTCGGCGACATCACCCTGCAAGGCCACGCGGGCCGCTTGCTGTCGGTCGGCATCATGATCTTCGGCATTTCGCTGTTCTTGCGGCTGGTGCAAGTGGCACTGCGCCCGTCAAAAGCGCATTTCCCCTGCCCTACCTGCGGGTTGCAGCGCCATGACCACGACGCCGTGCATTGCAAGGCCTGCGGCACCATCCTCAACATCCCCGACGAGGGCGCCGACTGAGCCGTCTTTTCTTGAGTATTTCCAAAGGCGCAAACCCACCAGCCGCATTGCCCTTTCATTTGCGCCTTGCCAAATACTCCCGCGCGGTGCGCAACCCCGAGGCGGTTGGCGCCCGCCAGAGCCGAGAAAAAAGTCGTGCGGCGCAAGCCGCTCAATCTGGCAGCCGCAGCCGTCAGCGCATCCGGCACGCCATGTCGAGCATCCGGTTGGAAAAGCCCCATTCGTTGTCATACCAGCCAAACACCCGCAGCATCCCTTGCGCCGTCAGCTTGGTCTCGGGGGTTGCCATCACCACCGACTCCGGCCGCGCCCGCAGGTCGGTCGACACCAGCGGCCTGTCAGTCGCCCCGATCACGCCGCCCGCCGCGCGAAAGGCGGCATTCACAGCCTGCACCGTCGCGGTCCGCGCAGTCATCACGCTCAGGTCCACGCAAGACACGCTGGCCACCGGCACCCGCACGGCCTGGGCGATGATCCGCCCCGCGACCTGCGGCAAGACCACATCCAACAGCTGCGCCGCCGAGGTCGTCGTCGGCACCATCGACAGCGCCGCCGCCCGGCTGCGTGGGTAATCCGCCGCCGGCGCATCTACCGTAGGCTGGCTGCCGGTATAGCAATGCACCGTGGTCATCGACCCGGTCACAACGCCCCAGCCCTGATCCAGAAGCCGCACCAGAGGCGCCAGCGCATTGGTCGTGCAAGAGGCGTTCGAAACGATCCGCTGCCCCGCCAGAACCGCCTCATTCGCCCCCAGCACCACCACCGCCTCGGCCGCCTCCGAAGGCCCCGAGATCAGCACCCGCCCCGCCCCAGCGCGCAATCCCCGCCCGGCCACTTCCGCCGTATCGGCCCGGCCCGTGCATTCCATCACCAGATCGGCGCCGCGCAGATCAAGGCCCGAGATATCCGGCGTCCGGTGCAGTGGCAGCCGCCGCCCATCCACCACCAGCGCCCCGCCGTCCAGCGAAACAGCCCCCCGCCAAGGGCCGAAGACACTGTCATATTCGAACAGATAGGCGCACATCGCGGGGTCGGCGATGTCGTTGATCCCCACCACCTCCAGCCCCGGCCAGCGCGCCGGGCCTTGCGCCCAGGCCCGCAGCACCGACCGCCCGATCCGCCCGAACCCATTGATGAAGACGCGCATTCCCCGGCCCTCCTGCCGCCTTGGCAGAAGTCAGACCACGACCGGCGGGTTCCGGCAAGGCCCCCGACACGCCCTGACACAGTATTTGATCAAATTCTCACCCGAGGCGCGCACGCAGTGCACCGCCGAGCGCCGTCAAACCCCGACCTCGATCCCCATCCCGCGTTCGCGCGCCCGGCTGACCGCCACGCCCGCCACCGCCAGATCCTGCAGGCCGACCCCGGTGCCGTCAAACAGCGTGATCTCCGCGGCCCCACGCCGCCCCGGTTGCGCCCCCACCAGCACCGCGCCGATCGGCGTGATCGCTTCAGCCTTGATCAGCTCCGCCGCCACCGCATGCTGCGCCTCGCCAATCGTCACCGATTGCGCCACCTCGTCGGTGAACACGCTTGCCCCCGCCAGCAGTGCCGGCTCCACCTCCTGCTTGCCCACCGTATCGGTGCCCATGCAGGCCAGATGCGTGCCGGGGCTGACATGCGCCGCCAAGAGGCTGGCTGCAGGCGAGGAAGTGATGGTCACGATCACATCCGCCTCGACCATCCGCTCCAACGGCACCGCCTCGAACGGCAGGCCCAGTTCGGCCGCCACCGCGCCCAGACGCGGCAACATCTCGGGGTGCAGGTTCCAGGCGATCACCCGCTCGAACCGCCGCGCCCGCGCCGCCGCGCGCAGCTGGAA
>JBATAV010000735.1:0-2559 GCA_049662025.1 Paracoccaceae bacterium
CCCAGTCGGCGGGCCGGGCCGGGAAATCGCGCCCACCGCCGATGGCCATGTCGCGGGTTGACAGGGTGCGGGCGCGGCCAAGGCGGGCCAGCACGGTATCGGCCACCTCTTCGGCAAAGCCGCGGAAGGTTGTCCATTTGCCGCCGACAAGCGAGATCACCGGCCATGTCCGGGCACCGAAAGGTTCGGCGACCGGGGCGGAATGATCGCGGCTGATCAGGCCCGCAGCGGTGCCATCGGACCGGGGCAGCGGGCGAATGCCGGAATAGGCATAGACGATCTGGCTTTCGTCGAAGGCAAGGCCCGGCAGCAGGCTGCGCAGGCTTTGCAGGAAATAGGCGGTTTCATCCGGTTCGCAGGTGACGGTATCTGGATCGTCGGCGCGGATGTCGGTAGACCCCACCAGCGCCCG
The DNA here is from genome assembly GCA_049662025.1 of Paracoccaceae bacterium. Taxonomy (GTDB): domain Bacteria; phylum Pseudomonadota; class Alphaproteobacteria; order Rhodobacterales; family Rhodobacteraceae; genus Pseudogemmobacter. The sequence goes on from JBATAV010000735.1 coordinate 413, forward strand.
ACCAAGGTGGTCGAAGACCAGACAGATGCGGCCGTCGTCAGCCTCGAAATAGATCATCATTCCGTTCAGGGCGGCCAGCAGGGCCGGATGGTCCAACAGGATGTGAGAGCCTTTGGTGCCGCCGATCAGGGCGCTTTCGATGCCGAGGCTGGCGTTGACGCGGTCGATCCAGGGGCCGGTGGCATTGATGGTGAGGCGGGGGCGAAAGGTTTGCGGCGGGGCATCGGGCGGGGCAAAGGTGATGGTGGCGCCATCGCTGGCGGTTTGTGAGTGGGTGAAGGCGCGGGCGGCGGGGCACAGCCGCAACCCGTCCAGCACCAGATCCAGCACCAGACGTTCGGGGTGGCTGACCTTGGCGTCGTAGTAGGTTCCGGCGGCGACGATGCGCGGGGTCAGGGGCGGGATTTCGCGCAAGGCGCGCGCCCGGCTCCACATCGCGTGGCGCGGCATGACGCGGGCGCGGGCGCCGTAGAAATCGTATAGGGCAAGACCGATCTTGATCAGCACGGCCCCTCTGGCGCGCGGCGCGGTGGTGGAGCCGAAAAGCGTGCGGATGGCGGCCGGAATGCCGCGCAACCAGGAGAAGATCGGGATCACGGTGGGCAGCGCAGTGACGTAATGCGGCGCGTTGCGCAGCAGGAGGTTGCGCTCCAGCGTGGATTGGGCGACCAGTCGGAATTCACCGGTTTCCAGATATTTGATGCCGCCATGGATCAGTCGCGAGGGTGCCGCCGAAGTGCCCGAGCCGAAGTCGCCCTTGTCGGAGATCACGCAGGTCAGGCCTTGGGCGCAGAGGTCGCGGAAGAGGCCCGCGCCGTTGATGCCGGCGCCAAGGATCAGCACATCGATATCGGTTGGCGCTGCGTCAGGTTGCATCGGCCAGGGCCTCGATTTGCGGCCAGAGCGGGGTCAGGCTTTCGGCTATGGCGCAATGCAGGGCGTAACGGGTTTGCAGATTGGCGCTGGTTTCGGGGTTGGGGATGTAGCGGCGCGCAAGCGTGGTCAGGTCGCGCGGGTCGGCGCTGGCGGCGGCGTAAAGGCCAACGCCCGCGCCCGCGCAAAGGGCGGCGCCCCAGGCGGCGGCTTCTTCGGTCTGGCTGACTGACAAGGGCAGCGCCAAGGCATCAGCGAAGATCTGCGCGAACAAGGGGCTGCGCGAGATGCCGCCGGTCAGCCAGCCATCGGTGATGGCAAAGCCGTCGCGCAGGGCATCGACATGGACACGGTGGGTAAAGGCGATGCCTTCGATCACTGCGCGCAACGCGTCGCCGCGGTCGTGCCAGCCATGCAGGCCGGTAAAGCTGCCGCTGGCCTGCGGGCCGTGGGGCGAGCCGTAAAGGTAGGGGTGAAAGAAGACGGTCGAGGGGCGGGCAAGGGCGGCCTCGATCTCGGGGCGCAGAAGGGCGTGGATCGAGGTGCCTTCGGCTTCCGCGCGGGCGCGGTCGGTGCCGCAGAAGGTGTCAAGGACCCAGTCGTAGTTGGCGGCCGAGGCGGGCGAGATCGCCATGGTGTTCCATTCGCCGGGGCGCAGGCCATTGCGGCAGAACCAGCGCGGATCGGTCTTTGGCGTGTTGGATACGGTTTCGTTGATCGAATAGGTGCCCGCGACGATGGCCACGCGACCCGGGCCATAGCCGCCCGCGCCAAGGGCCGAGGCGGTAACATCGTGCAGCCCCGCCACCACCGGTGTGCCCGCGCCGAGGCCGGTCAGGCGGGCGGCAGTTTCGGTGATATGGCCGATGACCTGATCTGGCAGGGCGGCGGGCGGCAGCGCGGGAGCTAGTGCTGACAGGCCGTAAAGCAAAAGGATTTCAGCGTCGTAGGCTTGGGTCTTGACGTTGGTGAAGGAGGTTGATGCCTCGGTCAGGTCGGTGCCGATGGTGCCGGAAAGGCAAAAGCGCAGCCAGTCCTTGCAGCTGAGGATATGGGCGATGCGGGCGAAGCGGGCGGGATCATTGGCGCGTAGCCAGGCCAGAAGGGTGGCGGGGGCCGAGGCATGCGGCACCTGGCCCGACAGCGGCAGTGCCGCGGCGGCGGTGCCATCGGTTGCCCATGTCGCGGCCACATCCCCAGCCCGGCTGTCCAGCGACAGGATGCCGGGGCCAAGCGGGCGGCAGGCGGCATCCAGCAGATACAGCCCGTCGCCA
>JBATAV010000736.1:0-4677 GCA_049662025.1 Paracoccaceae bacterium
TGATCGAAACGGTCGGCCTGCAGGCGCGTGACGACTGGCAGCAGGCGCGCGACATTGCGGTGGTGACGCTGTTGTACGGCTGCGGCTTGCGGATCTCCGAGGCGTTGGGGCTGACCGGGTCGGCGCATCCGTTGCCCGATGTGCTGCGGATCACCGGCAAGGGCGACAAGACCCGGCTGGTGCCGGTGCTGCCTGCGGCGGCGCAGGCGGTGGCGCGCTATGTGGCGCTTTGCCCCTTTGAGATGACCCGCGATGCGGCCTTGTTTCGCGGCGCGCGAGGGGCCGCGCTGAACCCGCGGCTGATCCAGTTGGCGATGGAGAAGGCCCGGTTGCAGCTGGGCCTGCCCGCCACGGCCACCCCGCATGCGATGCGCCACAGCTTTGCCACGCACTTGCTGTCGGCGGGGGGCGATCTGCGGGCGATTCAGGAATTGCTGGGCCATGCTTCGCTTTCCACCACGCAGGCCTATACGGCGGTGGATGCCGCGCGGCTGATGGAGGTCTATGACCGCACCCATCCGCGCGCCTGACCGGGGTGCTGGGCAACGGCATCCGGTGCCGAAATGCGGCGCATTCGATCCGCTTTTTCCGAACTCCAGCAACGCCGGAAAACCCTTTCTTCATCACGCTGCGCGATACCGGTGGCAGTCCTGGGCAACCCTCTGGTGTTCAAGAAAGGCCTGACCTTGATTTCCTCGTTTTCCGGCATCCAGACGTCGTCCATCGCTCTGCAATCCCAAGTGACCCGCAGCAGCAGCACGGGAACCACTGACAAGCCCGGAAAGGCCGATTCCGCAGGACGACCACCGCCCCCCCCGCCGCCGCCGCCGTCAAGCGGCACCGGGACCGATGCCAAATCGCTGTTCGATGCCCTTTTGGCGAATGATGATGCCGATGATGACGGTCAGATCTCGGTTGATGAGGCGGAATCCAGCCCGGTGGCAGATCTGTTGTCGCAAGCCTTCGGCACGATTGACACAGATGCCGATGGCCAACTGACCAAGGATGAGATGACTTTGGCCGCAAGCAATGGCGTGCTGGCCCCATCCGGCGGGGACCGGCCAGAGGGGCCGGGCGGCGTCAATGGCGGGCCGCCACAGGGGGCGCCGCAGGGGCCACCACCGGGAGAGGCCACTGGCAACCAGGGCAGTTCGGCCACGTCCCTCTATGAATCGCTGTTCAACGCGCTGACTGCCGATCAGGGCACTGAACAGACAAATTCCCTGTCAACCAAGCTGGCTCAGCAGATGATGGATGTGCTGGAACTGATTTGAGCTTGGGCGCGCGGGGCCGTCAATCTTGGCAACCCGGCGCGTCCTTACTTGAAACGGTAGCATATTTCTCCGATACCTCGGGCATGTCAGATCGTCTCAAGGCCCTTTCCGTTCACCTGCTGACCGCCACCGGCGCAGTCTTGTCAATGTTTGCCATGCTGGCGGCTGTCGATGGCAAGTGGAGCCTGATGTTCCTGTGGTTGGTCGTCGCGCTGATCGTCGATGGCATCGACGGGCCGCTGGCGCGCAAATACGACACGCCGAAGAACTGGCCCACCTATGACGGCGTCCTGATGGACCTGATCATCGACTTTCTGACCTATGTCTTCATTCCCGCTTTCGCGCTGTTTCAGTCCGGTCTCTTGCCAGGGTGGCCAGGTTGGCTGGCGATCATCGTGATCGTCTATGGCTCGGTCGTCTATTTCTCGGACACGCGCATGAAGACCAAGGACAAGAGTTTCGCGGGATTTCCGGCCTGCTGGAACATGGTGGTTCTGGTGGTCTTTGCGGTCGAGCCGGCGAAATGGGTGACCCTGCTGGTGGTGGTCGGGCTGACGCTGACGATGTTTACCAACCTGAAGTTCATCCACCCCACCCGCACCGAACGCTGGCGGCCGCTGTCGCTGGGCATCTGCATTGCCTGGATCGGCTTTGCCGCCTGGGCGGCCTGGGCGGATTTCGCCGAAGGCAGCCTGGCGCATTGGGGGCTGATCGTGACCTCGCTTTACCTTGTGCTGGCGGGGATCGTGCAGGAAATCGTTCCGCAAGGCATCCGCCGCGTCGGGTAACGCAGCCCCTATAGCCGCGACAGGATCACCCCCGCCACGATCACCCCGGCGGCGATGGCCTTTTCCCGGCTCATCCTCTCGCCAAAGATCAGCCAGCCGATCAGCACCGCAAACAGGATCGAGGTTTCGCGCAACGCTGCGACCAGCGCGATGGGGGCAAAGGTCATCGCCCAGATCGACACCGCATAGGCGCCGTAGCTGGCCGCCGAGGCCACCGCCCCCAGCCGCCAGGCGTGCAGGCTGCGCGGGATCACATCAAGGCCCCGCCAGCCCAGGGTGCCGATGGTGAAGATCAGCCCATCGGCCACGAAAACCCAGGCCACATAGGCCGCCGCAGACCCCGACACCCGCGCGCCCAGCCCGTCGATCATCGTATAGGTCGCGGTGGCCAGGGCAGACCCCAGCGCAAAGGGCAGCAGGCGGCGGTTCTCGCCGCTGGTAAAGACGCCGCGTGCCATCAAAAGGATGCCCAGCGCCAGCACCGCAATCGCTGCATATTGCTGCCCGGTCACCGCGTCTTTCAGGATGAAGGCGCCAACCAGCGCCACCAGCATCGGCGCTGCCCCGCGCGCGATGGGGTAGACGCGGGACAGGTCGCCCCGGTCATAGGCAAAGCACAGGAACGACTTGTAGGCGAAATGCGTACAACCCGCCGCGATCACCCAAGGGATCGCCGCGGGGTCGATGGCGGGGGCAAAGGCCACCACAGCCAGGCCGATCGGCACTTCGATGATCGACAGGATCACCATCCCGCCCACTTTGGACGTGCCCATCTTGATCAGCGCGTTCCACAGCGCATGCAGGAAGGCCGCCCCCATCACGGCGGCGAAGACCCCGATACTCATGCCGCCACCCGCATCAAACCCACTCCGGTCAGGATCAATCCGCCGGCCAGCGCCTTGTCGCGCCCGATGCGTTCGCCGAAAAACCGCCAGCCGATCAACATGGCAAAAAGGATCGAGGTTTCGCGCAAGGCGCCGACCAACGCGATGGGGGCCTGCGTCATCGCCCAGACCACCACGCCGTAAGCGCCCAGCGAGGCCATGGCCGCCAGCGCCCCCATGGCCCAGCCACGAAGCGGGACGACAAAGATGCCGGGGCCGCGCAGCGCCGCCACGGTCAGCCCGAAGAACAGCCCGTCCAGCGCGAAGGTCCAGCCCAGGAACATCAACAGGTGCCCCGCCGCCCGCGCGCCAAGTCCGTCAACCAGCGTGTAGCCGGTGGTCATCACCGCCGTCGCCAGCGCCCAGGGAATCAACCGGCGGCTTTCGCCCGCAAGGATCGACCCGCCCGCCATGGTCAGGATGCCCAGCACCAGCACCAGCACAGCGGCCACCTGCCCGCCCGTCAGCACATCGGTCCCCACGACGACCGAAGCCGCCAGCACCATCAACGGCGCCGAGCCGCGCGCCAGCGGGTAGACCCGGCTCAGATCGCCATGGTCATAGGCCGCCGAGAGGCAAAGCTTGTAGCCCGAATGCAGCGCCGCCGCCGCGATGATCCAGGGCCAGACGGCGGCCGCCGGAAAGGGCGCAAAGGTCAGAAGGGCCAGCCCGATGCCACCCTGCACCAGCGCCATGATCAAGAGGTTCTGCAGCCGCGACCCGCCCGGGTTTCCGGTGCGGATCAGGCCATTCCAGGCCGCATGAAGAAGGGCCGCGGCAAGAACGGCCAGAAAGACGCCAATGGTCACGACACGCGCCTGCTACAAATGCACCTCAGCCATGGCTATAGGGCGGGCGCGGTGGGTGCAAGGTTGCCGCTTGCTTGCCGCTGCCGTTATGGGCGCCTAGCGCCCCTTGGCAGCCAGCTTGTCGCGTTTCTTGATGGCGCTCCTGGCCCCAAGGCCCACGAAAAACCAAGCCGTCACAAAGGTCAGCGCGCCAACACCTGCAATGACGGCCCAGAGCCAGTTCCTCATATCTGCGGCCGCGCCGATATCGCCGGTCAGCCAGACGGACAATGTCTCGAAGGTCACGGGCACGCCTGCGTAGGCGAACATGCCGTAGACGAATGCCGCCGTGATGGACAAAGAAATCACCGTTGCCGCCAGTGCAAAGCGGGTTTTCTCGCCGCCGGTCATCGCCCGGTCAGCAGCCTTGGCAAAGACCCCCCCGCCACCCAAAGCCGCAGAGAACAGGATGATCAGACCCATGCTGGACGGCGGCTCAAACGAGGGCCAGACATAGCTGATGCCAGCAACGACGGCCTGAGCGGCGATCAGCACCGCAGTAAAGGCCAAAAGCGCGCGGCCCACGGCGGCGTTAGAGGAAGGTGCGTTCATGGACACGTCCTATTGCAAAAGCGGTGGTCATCCGAATCCCGCGCGCAAAAGCCCACGTCGGACAGGTGCGGTTCCCTAACGTAATCCTGATCAGATCAAAAGCCCCGCCGCACCCTCATGGCGCAAAAGCGCCACCTTGGTTTCCACGCCCCCCGGCGCGGAAAAGCCGCCCAGCGTGTTGCCCCCCAGCACCCGATGGCACGGGATCAGGATCGGGATCGGGTTGGCCCCGCAGGCCTGCCCCACAGCCTGGGCAGGTGCGCCCACAGCGTGGGCAATCTGGCCATAGGTGCGGGTTTCGCCGTAAGGAATCGCCGCCATGGCACGGCGG
>JBATAV010000737.1:0-8370 GCA_049662025.1 Paracoccaceae bacterium
GGGCAATCCCTTGCGGCCCTTTTCAGGTCAGCCGCCCCTCGCTGTCGATCACCCGCAAGCCGCAGTCCCACCGCCACAGCACCAGATTGCGCGCGCCCGGCTTTACCCCCTTGGCGAAAGACGGCACGATCAGCCCCGCCCAGCCTTCGCCGATCAGCCGTGCCGCCAGCCGCTGTCCGCCTGAAGCGCCGTCTTCGCGCATCCGCAACCGCCAGTCGTCCGCCGCCAGAACGCCCGGATCAATGCCCAATTCAGCCAACGCGACAGGGTTGCAGGCGTCCATCACCGGCCCCAGATCGGCCTCATAGGCTACCAGGGTCACTGGCTCGAACGGGCGGCCGGCCTGATTGGCCTCGGCAATCGCGCCTTCCGGCGTCAGCGCGGTGTACAGCGCTGCCGTGCCCTTGGGATTGAATCGCCCGCCATGACGCCGCGCCCCTTCGCCCGACAAAGGCTGGCGCATCCACAAGGGGTTCAGCGCGCGATAAAGCGTGCCCTGAAAGCGGTGGTTCTCTGGCGTGGGGTCGGGCGCGGCGTCAGGCAAAGCCGCCCGCGTCCACTTCGTCGATGTAGTCCATCACCGCCTCGGCCTGGCCATCCTGCACCAGCCGCGCCGCGGTCAGGCCGCCAAACCCCGGTAGCGGTTCCGAGCGGTACCAGGCATAGGCCACCAGCGCCGAGCCGAAGCGCGGCGTCAGCCGGTTCACCACTTCGATCATCTCGCGCAGCCGGGTTTGGGTGCGGGCCGAGCCCAGCCGGTCCTTGCGCGCAATCGCATCGCGCCCCAGACCGGCGGTGCGGGCGATTTCTTCCTGCGTTGTCAGCAGTTCTTCGGCCAGCAAACGCGGCGAGAACAGCGATTTTTCGGTGAAAGCGGCGATGTTCATCGGTATCCTCCACGAATACTGACGTCAATATACGTCACTTTCCGTGGAGTTTCAAGCATGACCGAAAATGGGCAAGCCGCCTCAGATTCCCTCGCCGACAAAGGCCTTTTCCACCACGAACTCCAATGGCGCGGAATTCGCACCCTCGCGCAGGCCAAAGCCTTCCAGAATGGCCTTCAGGTCGATGTTCAGGGCCAGGCTGCCGCAGACCATGGCGCGGTCATGCGCGGGGTCCATCGGCGGCAGGCCCAGATCGGCAAAGACCTTGCCCGAGGCCAGGTTGTCGGTCACCCGGCCCATGTGATGGAAGTCCTCGCGCGTGGTGGTGGGATAGTAGAGCAGCTTGCCCGCCACCATTTCGCCGATCAGCGGGTCGGTCTTCAGCCCCTCGACCAACTGGCGGCCGTATTCCAGTTCGGCCACGGTGCGGCAGGTGTGCATCATGATCACCTGCTCGAATTTCTCATAAACCTCGGGGTCGCGCATCAGGCTGGCAAAGGGCGCAATCCCGGTGCCGGTGGCCAGAAACCACAGATGCTTGCCCGGCAACAGCGCATCCACCACCAGCGTACCTACCGGTTTGGGGCGCAGGATGATTTCGTCGCCCACCTTGATGTGTTGCAACCGGCTGGTCAGCGGGCCGTCGGGCACCTTGATCGAATAGAACTCCAGCTCTTCGTCCCAGGATGGCGAGGCAATGGAATAGGCGCGCAGCAAGGGCTTTCCCTTGTCGTCCATCAGCCCGATCATCACGAATTCACCCGAGCGAAAGCGCAACGATTTCGGCCGCGTCACCCGGAACGAAAACAGCCGGTCGGTCCAGTGCGTCACCTGCGTGACGATCTGCGCATCGGGCAGATGCGGCTTTGCGGGGCGCGTGTTCACTTCGGGGGCATTCATCGCGGCAAGCTCCGTCATGGTCCTCGGCCCTTCCTAGACGACTGTGCCGCGCAGGAAAACCCATTCCCGCTGCGGCAGAATTTCATTTGTGTGCATACAAGATTTTCGGCGCCCGGTCCAGTGCTCAGGCGCGCAGGCGGGCCTGATAGTCGTGCGCCCGCCAGTCGGCGCGAAACTGCCATTGGACTTCGGGCTGCCGGGCGGCGATTTCGTCAGGGATTTCGGCGCCGTCAAACCCCACCCGGCGGAGCATCGCATATTGATCGGCGATCACCGGACCCAGGGCCAGAAGCTGCCCGGTGTAACCCATCATCCGCAGTCGCCGCGCGATGGTGAAGGCGCGGCCGTCGCTGAAGGCCGGAAAGGCCACGCGGATCAGAACCAGCTGGCCCAGGCGCCCCTCCAGCGCCTGGGGGTCGTCGGTCTGCGCCAGATCGAGGGCAGAATCCTGCGGCCGAAGATCGGCCAGTGCCACGATCTCGCGGGCAGCGGGCGGGGCAAAGCCCGCATCGGTCACGATCACGCTCATGCGGCGTATTCCTTCTTCATGCGCACGGCCTTGCCATCAATGAAATGGATGCCGCATTCGGTTTTCGTCTGCCCCCGCCAGCGCCCCGCACGCGGGTCCTCGCCCGCCGCAACCGCGCTGGTGCAGGGCGCGCAGCCGATCGACGGGAAGCCCCTGGCCACCAAAGGGTGCCGGGGGAGGCGGTTGTTGACGATGTATTCCTCAAGGTCGTCACGGCCCCAATGCGCCAGGGGGTTTACCTTGATGCGGAAATCACCTTCGTTTTCAAAGAAATCCAGGGCTTCCCGGTCGGTGTTCTGGTACCGCTTGCGGCCCGTTATCCAGCCGTCAAAGCCCGAAAGCGCCCGCTCCAGCGGCTCGATCTTGCGCACAGCACAGCAGGCATCGGTGTTGTATTGATGCAGCGTGCCGTCGGGGTCTTCATAGGCCACCTTCGGCTGGGCGGCGCGGATCGTGCGCACGTCGCACAGATGCAAGGACTCGGCCAACTGGCGCTGATACTCCAGCGTCTCGACAAACAGCATCCGCGTGTCGATGAACAGCACTGGCGTTTCCGGCGCAATCACCGAAACCAGATGCAACAGCACCACCGATTCCGCCCCGAACGAAGACACCAGCGCCACCCGTCCCAGATCGACATCCTTCAAGGCATGTTCCAGCACCGCCGTCGCCGAATGGTGGCGGTAGCGTGCATTCAGCGCCGCCACCCGCCCGGCCACCGGGCCGACATGCAGATCACGCGGCATCGCGCGCGGCCTCGCCATAAAGCGCGGCCTTGAACGGCTCCATCCCGACCCGGCGGAAGGCCTGCAGGAAGGTCTCATCGACCGACAGCCGCAACACCAGATAGGCCCGCAGGATTCGTTCCACTGCGCCCACCACCTGATCATAAGCAAATCCGGGGCCGGTCTTGTCGCCAATCACGGTGTCTTCGGTGCCATCGCCGCCAAGGGTGATCTGGTAATTCTCTACCCCCGCCCGATCCAGGCCGAGGATCCCGATATGACCGACGTGGTGGTGCCCACAGGCATTGATGCAGCCCGAGATCTTGATTTTCAGCGGCCCGACCTCTTCCTCCAGCCCGACCTCGCGCAAGCGCAGCGCCAGGCCTTGTGCCACCGGGATCGAGCGCGCCGTAGCCAGCGCGCAATAATCCATGCCGGGGCAGGCGATGATGTCGGACGCCAGCCCCACATTCGCCGTGGCCAGCCCGGCCTGCGCAAGGGCCGCATGAACGGTGGGCAGGTCGGATTTATGGACATGTGGCAGGATCACGTTCTGCTCGTGGCTGATGCGGATCTCGCCATGGCCGTACCGCTCGGCCAGATCGGCGATCAGCCGCATCTGCGCGCTGGAGGCATCGCCCGGCGTCGCGCCATGCGCCTTCAGGCTGATGGTGGCGATGGCGTAGCCCGCCACCCGATGCGGGGCAAGGTTGGTATCCGCCCAGGACCGGAACACCGGGTCGGCCTTGTAGAAGGCGTCAAACGCCGAGACCGGGGCCTTGCGGAACACCGGCGCCGAAAAGGCGGCGCGGATAGCGTCCAGCAGGCGCTGGTCAGCCCCGCCGAACAGCGGGCGCAGTTCCGCGAACCGCTCTTCGATCAGTCGGGAAATCTCTGCTTTCCCAGTCTCATGCAGGGTGATCTTGATACGCGCCTTGAACTTGTTGTCGCGCCGGCCCAGCGTGTTGTAGACGCTCAGCACCGCCTCGACGTAGGGCAAGAGATCGGCAGCGGGCAGAAACTCGCGTACCACCATGGCTACCATCGGCGTGCGTCCGAGGCCGCCGCCCACCAGCACGGTGAACCCCGGCTCGCCAGCCGCATTGCGCGCCATCCGCAGGCCGATGTCATGCGCCCCGGTAACGGCCCGGTCAGCCGACGCACCGGTAATGCCGATCTTGAACTTGCGCGGCAGGAACTGGAATTCCGGGTGGTCGCTGGACCATTGCCGCAGCAATTCGGCGTAAGGACGAGGGTCGTCGATCTCATCGGCCGCAGCGCCCGCGAAATGATCCGCCGTGACGTTGCGCACGCAATTGCCCGAGGTCTGGATCGAGTGCATCCGCACCTCGGCCAAGGCCCCCAGAATGGCCGGCACATCGGGCAGCTTCGGCCAGTTGAACTGGATGTTCTGTCGGGTGGTGAAGTGGCCATAGCCCTTGTCGTAAGCGTCGGCGATCATCGCCAGCTGCCGCATCTGGCGCGGGGAAATCGTGCCATAAGGAATGGCCACCCGCAGCATATAGGCGTGCAGTTGCAGGTAGAGCCCGTTCATCAGCCGCAAGGGGCGGAATTCGTCCTCGGTCAAGGACCCATCTAGGCGGCGCTCCACCTGGCCAGTGAACTGCGCCACGCGGGCGCGCACGAAGGCTTCGTCAAAGTCGGAGTAGTCATACATTCGGGCGATCCGCCTGCTTGCCATGGGCATAGTTCGAGGGGCCGCGGGTGCGGAACGCCTCGCGGAAATGGGTGGGTTCGGGGCCCCTGGCGCCGGGCCTTGCATCGGCCAGATACGGGCCGACGACGACCAGTTTCTGTGCGGTGGCATGCAGAAGCCGCAACTGGGCATGCGCCTCGTCCTCGATCAGCTCGGCCTCGTGGTGGTGACGCGACCAGCGGTCGTCGGCAGTCAGATAGACCACATCACCTTCGCGCAGGGCATTGGCGGTGACGACCTTTGGGGTGAAACGGCTCATGCGCGGACCTCCTCCAGCTGGGGCAGAGCTTGGACTACCTGCCGGGGGGCAAGGCCGTAAAGCAGGATGGCGGGTCCGGCGGCTTCGGCCACCGCGGCGGGCAGCGTTGCAAGCGTGGCGGCGTGAATACGCTGGTTGGCGCGACTGACGTTTTCCACCACCGTCACCGGCGTGGCCGGATCGGCACCATGCATCAACAGGCGGCCTTGCAGGAAGCGGGCAGATTTCTTGCCCATGTAGATCGCGGCCACCTCGCCCGCGCGGGCCAGGCCGCGCCAGTCCTGCTCGGCAAAGCCCTCCATTGCCTGTCCGGTCAGGATGCGCAGACCGGCGTTGCGGCCTCGCCGGGTCAGGCTTTGGCCGATGGCGGCGGCGGCCACCGATGCCGTGGTAAGCCCCGGCAGGATGCAATAGACGAGCCCTGCGTACTCCAGCGCCGCGATTTCCTCATCCAGCCGCCCGAAGATGCCGGGGTCGCCGCCTTTCAGCCGTACCACGCGGGCGCCGGTCCGGGCTGCCGCCACCAGAAGCGCGTTGATGTCGGCTTGCGCGGTGGCGCGGCCAAAGCCCTCTTTGCCTACATCGATTCGCCGGGCGGGGGGCGAAATCAGTGCCAGAACCTCGTCTCCGACCAGCCGGTCGTGCAGCACCACCTCGGCCTCTTGCAGGGCGCGCGCGGCCCCCAGGGTCAGATGATCGGCGGCGCCTGGACCGGCGCCGATGAAAAGGACAGGGGGAAGATGGGTCATGCCGGGGCCTCTCGCTTGTGCAGAATATAGGACATTTTCCCGGATTCTCGCCAGAGACTCTTGCAGATAAGAATGTTTGTTCCGATACTGAACCGGCTCGGAACTCAGGTTCCGCGAAACAGGGGATTTCAGGAATGGCCGCCGTACTGGACGATCTGGACCGGAAAATCCTGTCCGAATTGCAAAAGGACGCCGAGCAATCGCTTGATGAAATTGCCCGCCGGGTGGGTTCGTCCAAGACCCCGGTCTGGAACCGCATCCGCAAGATGAAAGACATCGGCGTCATCACCCGCACCACCGCGATCCTCGACCCCGAGGCGCTGGGGCTGGAGGCGTGTTTCTTCGTCCTCATCCGCACCTCGGAACACGAGGCGGACTGGCAGCGCAAATTCCTGAAGGCGCTGAAGGAACGCCCCGAGGTGATGGAGGCGCACCGGCTGGCCGGCGACATCGACTACATCCTGAAAGTCCGCGTGAAAAACGCGCGCGCCTATGACACCTTCTATCAGGCACTGATTTCCGAAGTGCGCATCTACAACGTGACGGCGCTACTGAGCATGGAAGAGATCAAATCCACCACCACACTGCCGCTCTGATCCGACGGTTGAGAAATCGAGCGGCTGCGCCGCAAACCTTTTTTCTCGGCTCTGGCGCAGGCGCCAACCGCCTTGGGTGACCTCCGGCGGGAGTATTTCCGTCGAAGATGAAGCTGTATGCCCTTCATCTTGGAAAAAGTATTCCGGGGAGTTTGAGGGGCAGCGCCCTTCATCAGCCGACGCCGGATGCGGGCACAATCCTGCCCGTCGAAAAAGACTTGCGCCGGCAGGCGCCCAATTGCCTTACCGGGCGACCATCAGGCGGCTCAGCCCATGGAAGTGATAGACATTGGAATAGATGGGCGGCTCGGCCAGCCGCAGTCTAGCGCAGCGCCGGAACAGGATCGGCAGGGCGACCTGCAACTCCAGCCTTGCCAGCGGTGCGCCGACGCAGAAATGCAGGCCGGCGCCGAAGGTGGCCAGGGGGCGGACAGGCCTGTCGGGGCGAAACAGGCCTGGCTTGTCCCACTGGCCAGGGTCGCGGTTAGCGGCAGCCAGCAGCAGCCCGACCTGATCGCCGCGTCGGAAGGTCCGGCCCATCACCTCGACCTCCTCATAGGCGTGGCGGGTGAACATGTGCAGCGCCGGATCATGGCGCAGGATCTCTTCGACCGTGCCCTCGACCCGACCGGGATCCAGCGCCTGCGGTGGGGTGGCGTGTTGCAGCAGCGCCTTCACGCCATTGCCGATGGTGTGGACCGTCGCCTCGTGCCCGGCGTTCAACAACAGGATACAGGTGGTGATCAGCTCATCGGTGGTCAGTTTTTCACCGCCTTCTTCTGCCGCGATCAGATGGCTGATCAAGTCATCGGCCGGCGTCTTGCGGCGTGTCTCGAGATACCCGCGCAGGAAGGCCACGAAATCCGTGGTTGCCGCCACCGCGCAGTCTTCGGTCGCGCGGGTACGACCGGCCATGTACATGCCGACCATCGCATTCGACCAGCGCAAGAGATCGGGTGCCATCTCTTCGGGCACGCCCAGCAGTCGGGCGATGATGCGCACCGGCAGGGGGGCCGCAAAGGCGGTGAGCAGGTCGAACGGTCCTTCTGGAAAGCCTGCCACCAGCGCTTCGGCCAACGCGGCAGTCTCGGGCGCCAGTGCGGCAATCCGGCGCGAGGTGAAGGCGCGCAGCACCAGGCTGCGCAGCCGGGTGTGGCGCGGTGGCTCGAGCTCCAGCATGGAATGCGCCTCGACGGCGTAGAAGGGCGCCAGATGCGGCGGGGTCGCGGGGGTCAACTCGGCCGGCACTTCGCGGCCAAAACGGCGCTCGCGGAGGATCGCGTTCACCGCCGCCCAGTTGCCGGTGCAGACCAGCCCATAGTCCTGCCAGCGGAAGAACGGGCCCTCTTTGCGGGCGCGTTCATAGAACGGATATGGGTTCTGCACAAAGCCAGGATCGGTGGGAGATTGCGCCAATACCTTCATCCGCGACGTCCGAAGGGTAGGGGCAGGATGCCTTGGGCCACCAGCACGCCAAGCCCCACCACGGTCGCCGCCAGTGCCTGCGCCCAGTCCCAGGGGTGGCCCAGCGCGAACAGGATCAGCATGACGTAGAAGGGGGCGGCGTTGATGTGCAGCGCCGAGAGGCCGATTCCCAGCCGTTCCACCGACATGATCCACATCACCTGGCTGATCCCCAGCGCGCCGACGCTGAACAAGAGCATCGCGCTGACCTCGGCCCAGCCCCAGGCGGCGAACTGCGGCGCCGGGCCGCCAAGGCTCCATTGCAGCCCCGAAGCCACCACCACCACCACCGCCGCCCCCGTCAGCGTCACCGCCGTGCGGCCCAGCGGCGTCTCGCGCGGAAAGGCCGTGACGGTCAGCCGCGAGCCCAGCGCGAAAGCCACTACCGAGCCAAGGCATAACACCGCACCCAGGCCGAGGTTCATGCCGCCCGCGTCCAGATCCAGCGCCATCACCCCGCCTGCCAGCGACAGGAGCAGCCCGAGAATCAGTGCCTGCGTCAGCTTTCGCCCGTCCAGCACCACCTCCAGCGTGATCCCCACCA
>JBATAV010000738.1:0-6810 GCA_049662025.1 Paracoccaceae bacterium
CTGGTGGTCACTGAAGAAATGACCGGAATGGGGGGGGCTCGGCCCCCCTTTTCTTTGTCTGCCTGTCGGCAAGGGTCGGCGGGCGGCTTTGAGCCCAAAGCGACTCTTGCTGAAAGGAAGTTGAACGTCTGGTTTTCGTAGCCTCGGAAATAGTGAAGGCGTTTCAAGAAGGTCTAGACTCGCCCTCGACCACTTTCAAAGAATCCGAATAAGTTCTCGTGCTACGTCGAAATCGTCTCCCATGCCCGCGGGTAGTTTGGACTATGATCGTTCACGCCTGCAGAAAAGCACGGGCAAGAGCGCAGCGATGATCTGGGCCGAGAGGCCGAGCAGTCCTGCTGGCGTCGTCAGCGCTGCCCACTGGTCGGTTGCCGTCCGTCCGAAAAGTGCGGCGCCCAGAAACGTTTCGAATGCGAACAGCAGCGCTAGAAACCATAGGACCATTGCCCAGCGGATTGTCATGGCGTGCGACACTTGCCAGTATCCAACTGTCCATCGGCATGCGAAACCGGCGGCAACAAGCAGCACCGGCACTTCCGCGACTGTCGCAGAAATCTGACCGAAGCGCGGTGCGACGTAAACCACCCGGACCGTCCCGAGAGCAAAGCCCAAGGCAAACAGAGTCAGAAAATAGACAAATCCCGCAATCAATGCGCGGTTCAAATCAATTCCATATAGTGGGTGCGTTGGACATGGCTTCAAGGTTCGACTTTAGATGCGATGGCACGCGTCTTACGAATCTGCTGTGCAGGGCATACCCCGACACGCCATCTATATCAGAGCAGACCTCCGAGACCAATAAGCGACGGGCAGCTTCGTCCGCAAAGCGGCCTTTGGCCTCATCTCGGAATGCGGTCAAATTGGGCTGGAACTCACGCCCCCGCCCCACGCCAAAAAACCAAAACCCCCGCCGGTGGCGGGGGTTTCTCGTCTTTGCCTACTCGGCGGTCAACAGCGGCGGCTTCTGCCCGGTCAGACGCGGCTTTTGCGGCTCTTCGATCTCCAGCACGATGGCGCCGTCCTTGACGCCCACGCGCACCAGCCCGCCCTTGGTCAGCTTGCCGAACAGCAACTCCTCGGCCAAAGGCTTCTTGATGTACTCCTGAATTACCCGCGCCAGCGGTCGGGCGCCCATCTTGTCGTCATAACCCTTGTCGCCCAGCCAGGCGGCGGCTTCGGGCGACAGCTCGATATGCACGTTGCGGTCGATCAGCTGTGCTTCAAGCTGCAGGACGAACTTTTCCACCACCTGCAGGATGATCTCGCGGCCCAGGGACGCGAACGAGATCACCGCGTCCAGACGGTTGCGGAATTCCGGCGTGAAGGTGCGTTCCACCGCCGCCGTATCCTCGCCCTCGCGCTTGTCGCGGCCAAAACCGATGGCCGACTTCTGCATTTCCGACGCGCCCGCGTTCGAGGTCATGATCAGGATCACGTTGCGGAAATCCACCGCCCGGCCGTTGTGGTCGGTCAGCTTGCCGTGGTCCATCACCTGCAACAGGATGTTGTAGACATCCGGGTGGGCCTTTTCCATCTCGTCCAGCAGCAGCACGCAATGCGGGTGCTGGTCCACCCCATCGGTCAGCATGCCGCCCTGATCAAAGCCGACATAGCCCGGAGGCGCGCCGATCAGGCGGGAAACCGCGTGTTTCTCCATGTATTCCGACATGTCGAAGCGCAGCAACTCCACCCCCAGCGTGCTGGCCAGTTGCTTGGCCACTTCGGTCTTGCCGACACCGGTGGGGCCGGTGAACAGATAGTTGCCGATCGGCTTTTCGGGTTCACGCAACCCCGCGCGGGCCAGCTTGATCGACGCCGCCAACGCCTCGATCGCCTTGTCCTGGCCGAAAACCAGCCGCTTGAGGGTTTTTTCCAGGTCGCGCAGCACCTCGGCATCGTCTTTCGAGACGCTCTTCGGCGGGATCCGCGCGATCTTGGCCACCACGGATTCGATTTCCTTGGTGCCGATCACCTTCTTGCGCTTGCTCTCGCTCAGCAGATGCTGCGCCGCCCCGGCCTCGTCGATCACGTCGATGGCCGAATCCGGCAGCTTGCGGTCGTTGATGTAGCGCGCCGCCAGTTCCACCGCCGACTTGATGGCGTCATGGGTATAGCGCAGGTCGTGATGCTCCTCGAAATGCGGCTTCAGGCCCATCAGGATCTTGATGGTATCGGGCACCGAGGGTTCATTCACGTCGATCTTCTGGAACCGGCGCGACAGCGCGCGGTCCTTTTCGAAGTGCTGGCGGAATTCCTTGTAGGTGGTCGACCCCATGCAGCGCAGCTTGCCGCCCTGCAACGCCGGCTTCAACAGGTTCGAGGCATCCATTGCCCCGCCCGAAGTCGCCCCCGCACCGATCACGGTATGGATCTCGTCGATGAACAGAATCGCGTCGGGGTGGTCTTCCAGCTCTTTCACCACCGCCTTCAGCCGTTCCTCGAAATCGCCGCGATAGCGGGTGCCGGCCAGCAGCGCGCCCATGTCCAGCGAGAAGATCGTGGCGCCCGACAGCACCTCGGGCACTTCCTTCTTGATGATCTTCCAGGCCAGGCCTTCGGCAATCGCCGTCTTGCCCACACCGGGGTCGCCCACCAGCAGGGGGTTGTTCTTGCGCCGGCGGCACAGCACCTGAATCGCCCGCTCCACCTCGGCATCGCGGCCGATCAGCGGGTCGACGTCGCCCTTGATCGCCTTGATGTTCAGATCGACGCAAAACTTCGACAGCGCCGATTCCTTGGCCTCTCCGGCCTCGGCTTTCGGGGTTTCAAGATGCTCTTCAGCGCCCGACACGGGCCGCGGCTCGCCATAGGACGGATCCTTGGCCACGCCATGGGCGATGAAATTCACCGCGTCATAGCGCGTCATGTCCTGCTCTTGCAGGAAATAGGCCGCGTTCGATTCGCGTTCGGCGAAGATGGCGACCAGCACGTTGGCGCCCGTCACCTCGGTGCGGCCCGAAGACTGCACATGAATCGCGGCGCGCTGGATGACGCGCTGGAACGCCGCCGTAGGCACTGCTTCGCTGCCTTCGACATTGGTGACCAGCGTCGACAGATCGTCATCGACGAAATCGGTCAGCGTCTTGCGCAATTCATCCAGATCGACCGAGCAGGCCTTCATGACCCGCGCGGCATCAGGCTCGTCGATCAGCGCCAGCAGCAGGTGCTCCAGCGTGGCGAGTTCGTGGCGGCGGGCATTGGCAAGCGCCAGCGCGCCGTGGATGGCTTGCTCGAGTGTAGACGAGAATGACGGCACTTTGGCGTGCTCCTGTTCCTCGGGGTCAGAAGGGCCGGCGGCCCGCTCTAACCGTGGCCTCATAGGGTTAAGGTTCGGTTTTATTCAGCGCACTTCAAGGGCAATTTCGTGGCAACAGCGATTTACTCGGTCAAAGACATCAAATGTGATGTGGTGGACTCAGATAGCGCATCAGAAGCGGTCCTTGCGGGCACGGATTTCGGCAAAGACCCTGACGTCCGGCGCGTCCGGCAGTCCAACGGCGACCTTCATCGCCGGAAGGGACGCGCGCAGGAACGGGTTGGTCGCCAGTTCCTCGGCCAGGGTCGAGGGCATGGGAAGGCGGCCTTCGCGGCGCATCCCCTCCAGACGCTCACCCCGCAAGATAAGCGCCGGATTGTCAGGTTCAAGGGTTGCCGCAAAGGCAAGGTTGCCGGTCAGGTAGTCATGCCCCGACCCGATCAGGGTATCGGGCGGCAGCGCGGCCAGCTTTTGCAGGCTTTTCCACATCTCCTCCGGGGTGCCCTCGAACAACCGCCCGCAACCCGCCGCCATCAGGCTGTCGGCGGTGAAGGCCATCCGGCTGGCCGGAAAGTGAAAGGCGATATGGCCACGGGTATGGCCGGGCACGTCGATCACCACGCCGTCTTCGGCCCCCACCGCCACCCGGTCGCCTTCGCGCAAGATGCGGTCAAGGGGCGGCAAACGGTGGGCATCGGCGGCAGCCCCTTCCACCCGGCAGCCGGTGGCGGCACGCAATTCAGGCACGGCCTGGATGTGGTCAGCATGGTGATGCGTCAGCAGGATCCGGGTCAGCCGCCAGCCCCTTGCGCGCAGGGCGGCCAAGATTGGCGCTGCCTCGGGCGCGTCGATCAACACGGTCTCGCCCGATGCCGCGTCGTGCAGCAGAAAGGCGAAGTTGTCCTTCAGGCAAGGCACGGTGACCAGTTCAAGTGCCATGGTTTTTCCCAATCAGGCCGTTAGAATGCCCCCTGACCTTCGCCCGATGGAGCGGCAACCGCAATGCACCTTGATGTGCTTGACCTGCGCAACTTCTATTACCGCACCCAGTTGGGCCGGGTGGCGCAGCGTGCGATCCGCGATCAGGTAGTGCGGCTCTGGCCGCCCGCAAAGGGGCAGACGGTGGCGGGCTTCGGCTTTGCGGTGCCGCTTTTGCGGCCCTATCTGGCCGATGCGCGGCGGGTTGTCGGGCTGATGCCGGGGCCGCAGGGGGTGATGCCCTGGCCCGCGGGCATGGAGAATGTCTGCGTGCTCTGCGATGACACTTCCTGGCCGTTGCCGACCGGGCTGGTCGACCGGCTGGTGATCATGCATGGGCTGGAGACCTCCGAGCAGCCCTCGGGCGTGCTGGAAGAGGCGCACCGGGTGCTGGGGCCGGGCGGCAAGGCGCTGTTCGTGGTGCCCAACCGTTCGGGCCTGTGGTCGCGGCGCGACATCACGCCCTTCGGCTTTGGCCGCCCCTATTCCGGCGCCCAGCTTGAGGCGCAACTGAAACTGCACGGCTTTACCCCCGAACGCAGCCTGACCGTGCTGCATGTGCCGCCCTCGCGCGCGCCGTTCTGGCTGCGCACGGCGGATTTCTGGGAAAAGGTGGGGCGGCGGCTGCCCTGGCTGTCCGGTGGCGTGCTGATGGTCGAGGCGTCTAAACAGGTCTACGCCCCCACCCGCGGCGGTCTGGGCGCGGTGGTGAAAAAGCCGCTCAAGGTGCTGGAAGGCGTGCGCGGCAACCCCGAACCGGTGCTGGGGCGGCGCTGAACCGGTCAGACCCGCAGGATGGTAAAGCGCGGATCGGTCGCCACGTCGATCTCGGTCTCGGTGCCGTCGATCAGCACCGCAACCAGTTGGTTACCCGCATAGACACTGGTCTGCGCCGGAACGATCCGGCCGTATTCCACATCGAAGCTTTCCTGGAACTGGGTCGTGATCGGCCCGGTGATCGCCGGGTCGATGGTCAGCGTGACATGGTCTGCGGCGTCAAGTCGAACAACGGGCGAGTCGATATGGCCATCCTGATCGGGAGCAATGGTGATGTCGGCAAAGTCGGCTTCGGGCGCGCCACCCGGAACGCCACTCGGATCCCTCAGATCATAATTGGCGTCGCCGCCGCCGATCAGGGTATCAGACCCCGCCCCGCCATGCAGGGCACCGCCGCCGTCCGAGGTGATCAGATCATCGCCATCGCCGCCAAATACGTTCAACCCAGTCAGCCAATCCACCGGCTGGCCGTTTGGCGAAGGGGCAGTGACATGGATCACATCATTGCCCGCACCGCCATCCACGGCGGGTATGTTGTTGCCATACTCGCCGCAATAGCCTTCCCCATCAGGGGCCGCGTCAGGGTAATCCAGGCCCGGCACCATATGAACGGTGATATCGTCATCGCCCTCGCCGCCATTCACCCACGAAAAGGACTCGCCCCCCACATAGGTATCATTCCCCGCCCCCAGATCGACGAATTCGCTGCCGCCATCGCCGCCGGTCACAGAATCATCGCCCGCGCCCGCAAAGATCGCCGTCGGCGTATCGGGCAGGGCGATGACGTCATTGCCGGCCGTGCCACCTTGCCAATGCATCAGATGATCGGGGTTGAAGGTGCTGTATTGCGACGGGTCGAACCACAGGTCTTCCTCGGTCAGATCATTCACCCCCAGCACCGAGAATGTGGTGGTCCGGCCATCATGCTGCACTTCGACCAGACTGTCTGTGCCGTCCGAAGTGATGGTGATGCCCTCGGGCGGTGACAGCGACGAGACGGCGACCATATCTTCGCCACGCTGGTAATCGGCGATTTCGGGATGTGCGCTTGAAGACCCCAGCACGCGGAACGTATCGGCCCCCGCGCCGCCGGTTGCCGTGCCACGCCTAACACCGACATCACGTCATCGCCCGCCCCGCCAAACCCCGAAGCATCGCCCCAGATGTTCAGGACATCATCGCCCGCGTCGCCATGGCCGGTCGCCGTGCCGTAAACCTCGATCTGGTCGTCACCATCGTCGCCGTGAACGGTGCTTTGATCGTCGCCGTACAGTATATTATCGCCCGCGCCGCCGAATGCTTCGGACTGGTCCTCGGTGTCCAGCATATCATTACCCGCTCCGCCATAGCCGGTCGCCGTGCCGTCAAGCAAGATCCAGTCGTTACCATTGTCACCGTGAACGGTGCTTTCGTCGTGGCCGTAGAGCGTATCATCGCCCGCGCCGCCAAAGGCCTCGGACTGATCCTCGGCCGTCAGCCTGTCGTCGCCCTCGCCGCCCTGGCCGACATGATCGCCGTCAAGGAACAAAATGTCAGGCCCATCGGTCCCTTCGACCACTTCGCGATTGTCGGGTTCTTCCTCGGGCGGCTGATCGGAATCGCTGCCGAACATCTCCATCAGCGCCAGACCAGCGCCTGCCGCCAAAAGCCCGAACATCAGAAATTCCATTCCACCCCCCGCAAAGCCCAGTTCCGCATCGGAATTCTACCACGGGAAAAGCGCGGGGCCGCCGACCTGGCCACAAAGGGGCCGATTGCCACCGCCACCGCCGGAAATACCTGGCCCCACGGCCACGAAC
>JBATAV010000739.1:0-2691 GCA_049662025.1 Paracoccaceae bacterium
CGCCCAGCCTCGGGTCTGCGCGGCGGGTATGCAGGACACCCTCCAGCGCCGCCATCTCCTCGCCGCGCTGCTCGGCAGCGCCCGACGGCATCATGGTCTCCTGATCCCAACCCAGGCGGCCCATCACCTGCTCCAGCGCCGAGGTCTGGCGCGCGCTTGCCATCAACTCGGCAAAAGCGTCATTTCTCATCATGCGGTTCCTTCCCGGATTGATCCCGCCACAGGGTATTGCGCCAGATGCCGCGCCCGCAGGATCAGCACCCACAGCAATACAGCCCCCAGCTGATGGGTAATGGCGGTATGCAACTGCGCCGCCGTCAACACGGTGGCAATGCCCAAGCCGACCTGCACCAGCATCATCAGCAGCACCATGTGAAAGGCAAAGCGCGTCGTCGCATGCGATGACTTGCGCCCGCGCAGCCAGACCACCACGCCAAAGGCCAACAAGAGATAGCCCGACATCCGGTGAATGAACTGCACCAACCCGGCATTCTCCAAAAACGCCTGCCAGACCGGCAGTGCGCCGCCCTGCCCGTCCGGCACATAGAACGCATCCGCCGGAAAGAACTGCCCGTTCATGTCGGGCCAGGTCGGAAAGGCACGGCCCGCGTCGATGCCCGCCACCAGCGCACCCAGAAGGATCTGCAGAAAGGCGAAATGCATCAGCCCGGTGGCCAGCGAGAACAGCTTTGCCTCGCGCCCGCGCCGGGCGGTCATCAACTGCGCCTCGCTGCGCGCCAGCGCCATCGCATACCAGGTCAGAAGGCCCAGGATCGAGAAGGCCAACCCGAGGTGCGTCGCCAGCCGCCACGAGACAACATCGACCCGCACCCCCGTCAGCCCCGAAGACACCATCCACCAGCCCACCGCGCCCTGCAGCCCGCCCAGCGCGCCCACCGCCAGAAGCCGCCCCGTCCAACCCGCCGGGATCTGCCGGCGCAGCCAGAACCACAGAAAGCCCGCCGCCCAGACCAGCCCGACCAGCCGCCCCAGCGCCCGATGTGCCCATTCCCACCAGTAGATGACCTTGAACTCATCCACCGTCATCAGCCGGTTCTGCAGCTGAAACTCGGGACTCCCCTTGTACTTGTCGAACTCTGCCACCCAGGCAACATCACTCAGCGGTGGCAGCGCGCCGGTGACCAGATTCCATTCGGTGATCGACAGCCCGGAATCGGTCAGCCGGGTCAACCCGCCCACCAGAATCATCGTGGCCACCATCAGGAACAGCAGGATCAGCCAGACCCTGATCGCCCCTCGCGCGCCCTTGGGGCCGGAATCGATCAGTCCGCCTGCCATCGCAGGCACCGGCCTCTTCGCCGCCCCGACCTCTTCAAAGATGTTGCGTTTTCCAGCCATCGTCCGCTGTCCTCTTTGCGTTTCGCGCGGACACTAGGCCGCGGCCCTGCCCCCTTCAAGACCCCGTTTGGGCAAGCGGCAGGCGCTGGGGGGCCAGCCCCCCAAACCCCCTGAAGTATTTCAAAAGGCGCAATTGAAGAATGACCTGCCACTTGGAGTCATTTGCGCCTTTCCAAATACTCCCGCGCGGAGCGCCTCCCTGCTCTGCCGCTGTCACGCCCTAGACGAGAAGCGTTGCGCCTCGCCCTTTCGAATGAAAAGGAATACGCGAAGCGTGCAATTGCTTCACCGCCGCAACAAGCGCAGCAGGTCAAGACTCGGCTCACCGGTCACCGCAAGGCCGCGGTTGACCTGAAACGCCTCGATTGCCGATTTGGACTTGGCACCGATCACGCCATCGGTACCACCGGTGTCAAAGCCCTTCGCGGTCAACAGTCGCTGCATCTCCTGCCGGTCCGCCTTGGTCATGCCCGCCGCATCTGGGCCGAAGCTGGCTCGCAACGGCCCACCCCCGGCCAGCCGGTCACTCAGATGCCCGACGCCCAGCGCATAGTTCTCGGCATTGTTGTAACGCAGGATCGCGGCGAAGTTGCGGGTCAGCAGAAAGGCCGGGCCGCCGGTGCCTGCGGGCGTGATGATCGACCCCGCCGCCAGCGCCTGCCCGGTGGCAGACCGCACCCCCAGGCTGCTCCATTCCGCTGCCGACTTGCCCTTGCCGCGCCCAAGAAGGCTGGTGTTGAAGCCTGCGGGAAGTAGCACCTCCATCCCCCAGGGCATTCCCGCTTGCCAGCCCGAGCGCGAGAGATAAGCCGCCGTCGAAGCCAGCGCGTCCGTGGGATCCTCGCCCCAGATATCGGCGCGGCCGTCGCCGGTATAGTCGACCGCGAATTCCAGATAGCTGGTCGGGATGAACTGGGTATGCCCCATCGCCCCCGCCCAGCTGCCGGTCATCTGCCCGGCCGTGGTGTCGCCGCGCTGCAGGATGCGCAGGGCGGCGGTCAGCTGGCCCTCGAAAAACTCGCCCCGCCGCCCCTCATAGGCCAGGGTCGAGAGGGCCGAAACCACGGGCACGTTGCCGCGCCGGGTGCCGAAGAAACTCTCCAGCCCCCAGACCGCCGCGATGATCTGGGCATCCACCCCGTAGCGCGATTGCAGGGCGGTCAGGACACCGGAATAAGCCGCATATTTCGACCGGCCGAGCGCGACCCGTTCGTCCGAGGCGGCGATGTTCAGGTAGTCTTCGGTCGAGCGTTTGAATTCGGTCTGGTTGCGGTCTTTCTCGATCACCTCCGGCAGGAAGCCCGCGCCGCGGAAGGCGGCGTCTATGGTGGC
>JBATAV010000740.1:0-6279 GCA_049662025.1 Paracoccaceae bacterium
GCCCCTGCGCCCAGTCGGCCAGTACCGCAAACAGCACCGACACCAGCCCTGTCGCCAGCGCCCCCGCCCAGAACACCAGCCGCGACCGCCACAACCGCGGAGAGCTGACAAGGGCATGCCCCCGCCGGAACAGACCCTTGCGAAACCTGCGCCGCACCTCCATGGCTTGCCCCCCTCTGGTCACGGAGTGCCTGCGGATCCGGTTTCGATCAACCCCTGATGGGCGATTTTTCGCGGTACGGGCCCGGAAAGCCGCCCGTCACGCCCCTTGCGGCGCCCCGCGGCAGGTGATCCCATGCGCGGGCCACAGCCATCGGAGCCTGCCCAGATGCCCGCCCCATCCGCCCCAACCCCGCAGTCAGACCTTCATCGCGCCTGCGCCGCCCTTGGCACGCGGCTGTTCACCATCACCGCGCTGGACGAAAGCGCGGGCAATGTCCGCCGAGTCTACTCATCGCTTCCGGTCGAATACCCGGTGTCGGGCACCAAACCGCTGACGCGCGACGGCTGGCACGACCACTGCATCACCGGTCGCCAGACCTTTGTCGCCAACACCCCGCCCGAATTCGCCCGCTACTTCTTCGACCACGAGCTGATCGTCTCGCTGGGCCTGGGCTCCTGCATCAACATTCCTGTCCACGATGGCACTGGCCCGGTCCTGGGCACCGTCAACCTGCTGGCCGAAGCGGGGCACTTCACTCCCGAAAGGCTGGCCGCCTATCAGGCCCTTGCCGACGCCGCCGCGCCCGCGCTTTGCACCGCCCTGCCGGCTGCGCTGCGGGCCTAGGGCGTGGCCTTCACCCTGCGCCATGCCCGCCAGATCCGCGCCGATGTCGCCACCGCCCGCTCGGCCTTTCACGACGAGGCGGCGATCACCCGCAAGTCACCCTGGACGTGACCGGGATAACGGCGACGATCTGCAACACCTGCTGATCGGCGGCGAACTGGATATGGCCGTGCCGCTGACCTCATCGGTCACGGACTGCATGGCGCCGCGGCGCGCGCCTGTCGGCCATCGCCAGCCGCTTAGCGGCTACTGCGACCCGCCGACAAAAACATAGAACACATCCGCCCCGTCGGTCGCCACCGCCACGCCAATGTCGCGGATCGACCCGTTCAGGATATTCCCCCAATGCGCCGAAGACTTGCGCCAGATGCCCTCGGCCGTTCCGGCGCTGGCACTGCGGCTTTTGGCAATGTTCTCCACCGCCGCCGAAAAGCGATAGCCCGCCCGCTTCAGCCGCGCCTGAAAGCTTGGCCCGCCCGGCCCGTTGTGGGCGAAAAAGCCCCGCCCGGCCATGTCGCAGGCATGCGCCGCCGCAGCCGTGCCCAGCACCGCCGATACGCGCAACCGCCCCAGCCCCTTGCCGGCCCGTTGTGTGTTGATCCAGTCGACCAGCCCGGCCTCGATCTTCGCCGCCCCGGCGGGCTGCTTGCAGGCCAGGGCTGGCCCGGCCAAGGCAACCGACAGCATCAGGGCACTGAGCAGGGCTTTCATCGGGCGGCCTCCATCCTGGGGTGTTGCGCGCAGAATAACACGACTCCCGGATGTCGCATTTGCCAAAATCCCCTGTTGTCACCAAGATGGTGAGTCCTTTTTCAGCAAAGCAGGAATGTCCTTTTGTGATGCCTTTGGGGGTGTGGCGGGGCAGGATGTAGACTTCAGACATCGGAGACCTGCCCTGGGCGACGCCGGCTTGCGCCGTGTCGCCGGCAACCGGGTGCAGCCGATCAACACCGCGCTGGGCCCGTCGTGGAGCAAGATCGACCCCGCCTGCAGGACGTGCTCTGATTGTTCGTGGGTGGCGTGCATTGCGGCGTGCCCTGGCAGTGGCCCCCCAATCGGCCCGATCCACGTCGCCGATGCCGCGCAATACCAGAGGTCGCACAGGCCCGAACGCAGCATCACCTCGCCCTGCGAGCAGAACGAAGACCAGGATGCCGCCGCACCCGCCTTGCCGTCACTACCTTAGACCCCGGCGCCCTGCATCTGATGGCGCGCGCGATGGTCGCCCGTCCCGCCCGGCCCACCCGTTGCCGGGGGGCGCTGCCCGGCATGATCGCCGGGTCGATCTTCACCATTTCCCTGACGCTGGGCGACTGCTTCATCCCGCTGGCCACCGCCAACCCCGAGCGCTGTGTTAACCAGGCAAATCCGCAGTTTGTGGAAGACGCTTGGAAGACGCAAATAAGACGTTCGAAAGACCGGAGAAATTCCGCAATTCCGGTCTGTTAACCGTTGATTCGCCGGGGCGGCCGAAATCTCAGTCTTGCAGACCGATCATCTTTCCTTCGGGCCAGCTGACCCAAACCTCCGCGCCCTCCACCAGCCCGGCAAAGTCGCCATCCCGCCCGATCGCCTTCAACACCTCGCCCTGCCAAGCCAGCAGGCACGTCCCCAAAGCCCCCGCGAAAATCTTCTGCGTCAGCAGCGTTTTCAGCCGGAACGGCGTCTCCGGGGCCACTGCCGACAGAGTCAGATTCTCCGGCCGCAGGCCAAGGATCGGCGTGGAAACCCCCGGCACCAACGTGCCATCGGCCAGCCGTAATCCTCCAGGTTCCGGCAATCCTTTCAACAGGTTGGCATCGCCCAGAAACCGCGCCGCAAAGGCCGTTCCGGGGTCGTTGTAGACCTCGCGCGGCGGCCCTTCCCGCACCAGCTTGCCATCCTTCAGAATGCCGATCCGGTCGCTCAGAACCAGCGCCTCTTCCTGGTCGTGCGTGACGAAAATCGTGGTGATGCCCACCTCGCGCTGAATGCGCTTCAACTCAACCTGCATCTCGACCCGCAGGGCCTTGTCCAGCGCCGACAGCGGTTCGTCCAGCAGCAGCACCCGTGGCCGCGTGACAATCGCCCGCGCCATCGCCACCCGCTGCCGCTGCCCGCCCGACAACTGATGCGGCTTGCGCCCCGCCATGCCAGAAAGCTGCACCAATTCAAGCACTTCAGCCACCTGCCGGTCCCGCTCCGTCCCGCGAATCTTGCGCACCTCCAGCCCGAAAGCGACGTTCTCGGCCACCGTCATGTTGGGGAAAAGTGCATAAGACTGAAACACCATTCCGATTTCCCGCGCCTCTACTGGCACATCCTCCACCGGTTGATCGCCGATGAACACCCGCCCGGCATCTGGCGTCACAAATCCCGCAACTGCCCGTAAAAGCGTGGTTTTCCCACTGCCAGAAGGCCCCAGCAAGCCAAAGAACCCGCCATCGGGGAAGGTCAGCGAAACCGCATCCAGCGCCCGCGTCGCCCCATAGGCCTTGGTCAGCCCCTCCACCCGAACCTCGGCCATCAGCGCTCTCCCCCGAAGTTCGACCGCCGCGCCGCCAGCAGCATCACGACCATCGAGACGACAATGATGATGGTGGATACCGCGTTGATTTCAGGGGTAAATCCCTTGCGGATCGCGGAATAGATCAGAACCGGCAGGGTGGTATCCCCCGGTTCCGACAGAAAATAACTGACCACGAACTGGTCAAAACTGACCGCAAAGGCGAACAGCGCGCCCGCCACCACCCCCGGCGCAATCCACGGCAGCGTCACCCGCCGCGTCACCATCCACGCCTTCGCCCCCAAAGACCGCGCCGCCTCCTCCAGACTGCGGTCAAACGTGGCCAGTCGGGCGGAAACCACCACGATCACATAGGGCAGCGCCAAGGCCACATGGCCCAGAATCACCGCCGGCGTCCCGCGCCCGATGCCGATGCCGAAAAAGAACACCAGCATCGCGGTTCCGGTGATCAGCCAGGGAATGGCAATGGGCGGAAACAACAGCACCTGTAGCACGCGCTTGCCGCGAAACTCATGCCGGAACAACGCGATTGATGCCATGGTGCCAAGCGTCGTGGCGATTACCGTGACGACGCTGGCGATCCAGATCGACCGCCAGGCCGCAGCCAGTATCTCATTGTTCTGCCAAAGCTTTTCATACCACTTCCAGGTCCCGGAAAACGGCAGCTGATAGAACTCCGACGCGTTGAACGACATCGCCGCCATCACCAGAATCGGCGCATAGAGGAAAAACAGGATCAGCCCCAGCCACAGCCGCCCCAGCATCGCCAGCGCCCGGTTGCTCATGTTGCCGCCCTCCGCAAGGCCGGGCTGGCCAGCGCCAGAACAACCAGCACCACGGCCAGCAAGATGAACGACAGCGCCGCCCCAAGTGGCCAGTTGAAGACGGCCACGAACTGGTCCTCGATCACCGTGCCGTAGTAGGTGCCCTTGCGGCCGCCGAGGAGGCGCGGCTCCATGAACGACCCCACCACCGGCACGAAGATCAACACCGCCCCCGCAATGATCCCCGGCGCAGCCAAGGGCAGCACGATCCGCCGCAGGATGGTGCGCCGCCGCGCGCCCATCGACCGCGCCGCCTCGATCAGGCTGTCGTCGATGGCTTGCAGCGCCAGATACGAGGTCAGGATGACGTAGGGCAAATAGGAATGCACCAGCCCGATCACGATCGCCGCAGGGCTGAACATCAGGTTCAGTTTGACGTCCCAGGGCAGCACGAAATTCACCGCCCGCTCCAGCACCCCGTTGCCGCGCAAGACGATGGCCCAGGAAAATATCCGCACCAGTGAATTCGACCAGAACGGCAGAATCACCAATAAAAACAACGCCTCTCGCGCGCGGCCACGGATCACCTTGGCCAGCACCCAGGCACAGGGAAAGCCGATGAGAACGCAAAGAAAAGTGACCACGGCCGCCAGTTTGACCGATTTCCACAGCAGCACCGCATAGGTGCCAGAGCGGAAAAATTCGGCATAATTCGCCGTGGTCAGATGCCAGTCGCGGCCGCCAAAGGGCACGTCGGACAGCAGCGAAAAGAACGCCATGGCCGAGAGCGGCAGAAAGACCGCCAGCGCCAGCCAAAGATAGGCGGGCGCCAGCATCAGCGCGGCTTTCGCGCTGTCCTTGCGTGCCAGAACCCGGCTCATGGCCTGCCCCTTATTGCGCGGCCTTCAGATCCTGCCACAGCTTGAGGTATTCCGCGCGCTTTTCATCCGACACCGGCTTCATGAACTGCACCTTGGCCACCACCGCCGGGTCGCCCAGCACCTTGCGGTTGAAGCTGTCTTCCGGCAGCGCCGCAGCCGCCTTGGTGTTCGAGGTGGCTGGCGCGCCCTCGGTGTCCCATTTCACATAGAACTCCGGGTCCACCATCCAGTCGATGAACGCCGCCGCCGCGTCCTGATGCGTCGAAGTCGCCGGAATCGACAGCCCGTCCAGCCAGCCCAGCGCCCCTTCATCCGGCACCACGAAGGCAATCGGCAGCCCCGCCGCAATTGACCGCGCGGCCGAGCCGGACCAGTAGGTTGCCACCGCGAAATCGCCCGCCGCCATGAACTGGTTCCAGTCGTTTTCCGACGACCAGAAGGTGGTGATCTGCGGCATCAACTCGGTCAGCTTGGCCTTGACCGCCTCCATGTCGGTGATCTCGTTCAGGTTCTGCCCGGTGGCCATGGCGGCGAATTGCACCGCCTCCAGCCCGTCATCGCGGATCGACACGCGGCCCTTCCACGCCGGATCCCACAGCACCTGAATCGAGGTCGGGGGCGTCGGGAAATCGCCGGTGTTCACCGCCAGCGCGGTCACGCCCCAGGTCCACGGCACACCGTACAGCGCCCCGTTGGGGTTCAGGTCCGCATTGCCGGTCAGACCGGGGTCAAGATCGGCGAAGTTCTTGATCTTGCTGGGATCAATCGGTGCCAGCAGGCCTTCGCCTTGCGCCTGCGCGGTATAGGCCGAGTTCACCAGAACCACGTCATAAGCGCCCGGATTGGTGCGCAGCTTGGTCAGCATCTCCTGTTCCGAGGTGAAGTATTCATGCACCACCGTATGGCCGGTTTTCGCGGTAAAGGCGGCGATGGCCCAATCCAGATCGGTGCCATAGCCCTGCCAATTCAGCACGCGAATTTCATCAGCAAGGGCGGATTGCGCGACAAGCGCGAAGGCGGTGGTGATCAGCAGCTTTTTCATGGTGTCCTCCGGGTTGATGGTTTGTCGTTGGCGGGCAGGGTCTCGCCCATGGCCGCAAGAACGGTGGCAAGCGTTGGGGCCGTGGCCGGCCCTTCTGTTTCAGTCGAAATCGCCGCCGCGACATTGGCGATTCTCGCGGCATTTGCGGGGGTCTGGCCCTTGGCCAGAAGCGCGATGAAGGCGCCGATATGGGCATCGCCAGCGCCATTGGTATCCACCGGTCGGGCAGGGTGGCCGGGCAGGTGCAGCGCCGGCTGATCGGGCAGGGCCAGCCAGCAGCCATCCGCACCCACCCGCAC
>JBATAV010000741.1:0-3396 GCA_049662025.1 Paracoccaceae bacterium
ACGGCGGGATGAGCTGCGTGATCGTGCCCGACGCGGCAATCACGCCCGTGGCGTAACGCATGTCGTAGCCATAGCGCATCATGATCGGCAACGAGATCACGCCCATGGCAATCACACTGGCGGCAACGGTGCCCGTGATGGCGCCCAAAATGGCGCCGACGATAATGACGGCAAAACCCAGCCCGCCGGGCATGCCGCCGAACAACTGACCGCTGCCTTCCAGTAAGTCTTCAGCCAGGCCGCAGCGCTCAAGAATGGCGCCCATGAAGGTGAAGAACGGAATGGCCAGCAGTGTGTCGTTCGACATCGTGCCCCAAAGGCGCAGCGGCATGGTGAACAGAAGTGGCCAGTCCAGGGTGATCGAATGCGCCGACCAGGGTGCCAGCCAGACGCCGATGGCAAAGAAGACCAACCCGTTGGCCGCCAGCGAAAAGGCGACCGGATAGCCCAGCAGCAGAAACACCACCAGCGAGGCGAACATGATCGGCGCCATGTTCAGCGCGATGAATTCGATCATTTGCGCTTTTCTCCGGCCAGTTGGGCCACCGATCTGGCCAGATCTGCACCTTCAAGCTCGGCCGCTTCATGGACCGAGACAAAGGGGTGCGGGTCTTCCATGAGGCCCTGCATCACCGCCACTTTCTTGATGATCTCGGAGATGGCCTGAAAGACCAGCAGGATGAACCCCGCGGCCAGAACGGCGCGGGCGGGCCAGATGATCAGCCCGCCGGCGTTGGTCGAGATCTGGCCGATCTTCCAGGCCTGCCAGGCGTAGGGGACGGTCATCCAGGACATCAGCGCGACAAAGGGCAGGGTGAAGAACACATGGCCGAAAAGGTCGATCCAGTGCTGGGTGCGGCGCGAACGGGTGCCGTAGAAGATGTCGATGCGGATATGTTCGTTCTGTTGCAGGGTATAGGCGGCGGCCCCCATGAAGGCGGCGCCGAACAGATACCACTGCAACTCCAGCCAGGCGTTGGAGGCAAGCTGCGGCATGACCTTGCGCACGATGGCATTGGCGGCCGAGACCAGGATCGAGGCGAAGATCAGCCACATCACGGTGCGGCCGACCCCGGCAGTGATGCGGTCTATCAGGCGCGCCAGCGCCAGCAGTGATTGCATCGGTCTTCCCCCCGTCATGGTGCCGGCCATCTTTCGTGGCCCGGCCAACTTTTGTGGTGCCGTCGAGATTGGTAAGATCTTTTGTCCAGTTACGGCAAAACCCCGTTTGGGTCAACAGCGACATCCTGAAGCGGAAAGCGGCATCGGTCCAGCGCCAATCTCGGGCGGAAAGCCGCCGGTCACGCAGCGGAAGGCCGGGTTGCGCGGACCCTCGTGGCCGGCTCAGTCGCGGTGGATGCGGGCCTCGGGCAGCGAAATCCTGGCGACCTGTTCGGCGATCGGATCGACCGACAGCGGGTGCAACTCTGCCCGGTGGTCGGCAGGCGCGCCGATCGGCTGCCATTGGCCGGACTTGTAGATCTCGACCCCGGCAAAGCCGGCCTTGTAGCCCATCTTGCGGCTGCCGGGCACCCAGTAGCCCAGGTAGACGTAGGGCAGCCCGGCCTCGCGCGCGATGGCAATATGGTCAAGGATCACCTGGGTGCCCAGTGAACTGGCCGCGAGGTCGGGGTCGTAGAAGCTGTAGACCATGCTCAGCCCGTCGTCGAAGACATCGGTCAGGCAGACGGCGGCCAAGGGGCGACCGCGCTCGCCCTCACGTGCGGGGCGGGTGTATTCGATGACGCGGGATTTGATCGGGGTTTCCTCGATCATCGCGGCGAATTCGAAGATGTCCATGTCGGCCATGCCGCCATCGGCATGGCGGCTGTCGAGGTAGCGGCGGAACAGTTGGAACTGGTCTTCGGTGGCCCAGGGGCTGGTGGCATTGCGGCGCAGATGGGCGTTTTTCTTCAGGATCCGCTTCTGGCTGCGGTTGGGGGTGAAATCGGCCACCCTTATGCGGGCCGAAAGGCAGGCCGAGCATTCCGCGCAAGAGGGACGGTAAAGCACGTTCTGGCTGCGCCGGAAGCCCTGTTTCGACAGCGTGTCGTTCAGCCTTTGCGCATGTTCACCCTGCAGTGCGGTGAACAGCTTTCTCTCCATCCGCCCCTCAAGATAGGGGCAGGGCTGCGGGGCCGTCACATAGAACTGGGGCGCGATGGGTAGGGTATGACGCATGCGGGTGGATCGGCCGGAGTGTCGGAGGTGGGAATTCGGGCGGAGCCTAGCAAGCCGCGCGCCATCCGCCAAGCCGATAGAATGCGAATGTGAAGAACCCCGCCCGGATGGTCCGGGCGGGGGCAGGCGGATCAGTACTCGCCGCGGCGGGTATCGCCCGGTTCAGGGGTGGCCGGGGCTACGGCCTCGCCTGCCGCTTCGGCCTCGCGAGAGCGGCGGGCGCGGTCGTCCATGAAACTGTCGAACTCGGTCTTGTCCTTGGCGTCACGCAGGCGCTGCAGGAAGCTCTCGAAGGCCTCTTGCTCGTCTTCCAGACGGCGCAGGGTATCGGTCTTGTAGGCGTCGAAGGTGGCGTTGCCGGTGCCGCGCCAGGCGGTACGGTCGGAACGGCCCCAGTCGCGCGCCCGAGAGCGGGCGTTTTCCTGGAAATGGCCGTGGTGGCGGCAGGATGTTCCGAACATTTTCTTTCCCCAGATCATGTAAGCCATAAGCGCCAGGCCGACCGGCCAGACGAAGATGAAGCCCAGCACCATGGCGGCGATCCAGGCCTTGCGACCGCGGGCGTCAAGCCAGTCTTCGGCGCGGCGGAACCAACTGGATATGCCACCGGTGCGGTAGGTGGCGGTGGAGGTATGCATCGGCGGTATCTCCCGGTTGCGGTTGCATGTGAATGTCTTTCACATTCGTCAAGATGGGGACAACGCCCGAGTCGCGCAAGGGGATATGTGAAGATTATTTACATTGACCGAGTCGAAGGGCGGATCAGGCCGTTTTGCAAATGGCCGCGACCTGCGCCCCGACACTCGTGCGATGGCGATCATCGGATTTGAGCATTTTCGCCGAGATCAAACTGCTGGCCGTCCTGCGCTTCATCTTCGTCCGAATACTCATATCCAACGGTGGTGGGCGGGTGCGCCCCGTTGACCATGGCAGGCCGCCGCCGCATGGTGCGCGCCATGAACCTTGCATCGCGCATCACCCGCCAGCCGCTTGCCTTCGACCCCGAGGCCGCCGCCGATGCCACGGGCGATTTCGCCGACTTGCCGTCCGCGCTGGCAGGGCTGCTTGCCGCGGTGGCGGGCTGTTCGCCCTATCTCAAGGGGCTGATGTCGCGCGAGGCGGGTTGGCTGCGCGAAGTTGCAGGGCAGGAGCCCGAGGCCGCGCTGGCGGCGGTGCTGGACGCCTTGGGCGAGGTGGCGCTGGAGGGGCTGGGGG
>JBATAV010000742.1:0-1729 GCA_049662025.1 Paracoccaceae bacterium
TCGCCATCGGCCTTGTTGACAAGGATCAGGTCGGCCATCTCCATGATGCCACGCTTGACGCCTTGCAATTCGTCGCCGCCGGCCGGGGCCATCAGCAGTGCGAAGATGTCGCAGATCTCGGCCACCATGGTTTCCGATTGGCCGACGCCGACAGTTTCGATCAGGATGACATCAAAGCCTGCGGCTTCGCACAAGGCCACCGCCTCGCGGGTGCGGCGGGCGACGCCGCCCAGATGGGTGCGGCTGGGAGATGGGCGGATGAAGGCGGCCGGGTGGCGCGCCAGCTGCTCCATCCGGGTCTTGTCGCCCAGGATCGAGCCACCCGAGCGGGCCGAGGACGGATCCACCGCCAGCACCGCAACACGCAGGCCCGCCTCGACCAGCATCATGCCGAAGGCCTCGATGAAGGTGGATTTTCCGACGCCCGGGGTGCCCGACAGCCCCAGCCGCAAGGCCTGCCGGTTCTGCCCCAGGGCCTGTAGCAGCGCCAGCGCCTGCGACCGGTGATCGGGTCGGGCGCTTTCGACCAGCGTGATGGCGCGGGCCAGCGCCCGGCGGTCACCGCCCTGGATCGCCCGCACGGCGGCGGGGATGTCGAAGGATCCTGTCATGTCCCCTTCCTGCCCCAGTCCGCCCGAAAGCGCCAGAGGGTGAAGAAATTGTGCGGCCAAGGGGCCGCGAGTCTATTTTCTCATCGTCGCGGTTCCCGCTCCTCTTCGGGTGAGGGGGGCGCTGCCCCCAAGCGCGAATGCCAAGCATTCGCGCTTCCCCCGGAATATTTGGACCAAGATGAAGGAGGAAACCGCGACAGGCCCTTCATCTTGGCCCGAATACTCAAACACAGCGTCTGAACCCGCGCTGGCATCAGGGTGATGCGTCGCGTCGGCGCCCGGTTCTGACGAGAAGGCCTGTGCCCGTCAGGGCACGCAATTGCTTCACGCCTTCTGGCCTTGGGCACGGCCACTTGCCATAAGGGACCGATGGCCGATCTGCCCGTCACCGCTGTTCTGCCCGACCTGCGTGCCGCATTGGCAGCGCGTGGCATGGCTGTGCTGCAGGCGCCGCCCGGTGCGGGCAAGACCACGCTGGTGCCGCTGGACCTTTTGGCCTCGGAGCTTTTTCCCAGCCGCATCCTGATGCTGGAGCCGCGCCGTCTGGCCGCCCGCGCTGCGGCCGAGCGGATGGCCGAGACGCTGGGCGAGGCTGTGGGGCAGACTGTCGGCTATCGGATCAGGGGCGAGGCGAAGGTCGGTCCGGCAACCCGAATCGAGGTGGTGACCGAGGGCATCCTGACCCGGATGATCCAGTCCGACGCGGAACTGCCCGGGGTCTCTTGCGTCATCTTCGACGAATTCCACGAACGCTCGCTGCACGCCGACCTTGGTCTGGCCTTGGCGCTGGAGATCCGCGCCGCGCTGCGTCCGGACCTCGCGCTGCTGGTGATGTCGGCCACGCTGGATGCGGGCCCGGTCGCCGCTCTGATGGGTGGAGCCCCGATGATCACCGCCGAGGGTCGCGCCCATTCGGTGGAGACCCGCTGGCTGCCCCGGCCACCCGATGCGAGCCTGCGGTTCGAGGCTGCCGCCGCGCTGCTGATCCGCCAGGCAGCAGAGGAGACGACTGGCGGCATCCTGGCTTTCCTGCCCGGCGAAGGCGAGATCCGCCGCGTCGAGGCGGCGTTGCGGGGCCATGTCGGATGCGTGGTCCGCCCGCTGTTCGGCGCGATGGA
>JBATAV010000743.1:0-4034 GCA_049662025.1 Paracoccaceae bacterium
AAACCGGACAGGGCCAGGTGCACCCCGACTATACTTACGGGGCGCATGCGGTTCAGGTGGCGGTTGATACCGAAACCGGCGAAGTCACCATCCTGAAAAGCATCGGCGCGCATGATATCGGCCAGGCCGTCAACATGGCCGCCGTCGAAGGCCAGATCGAGGGTGGCGTTGCCCAGGGGCATGGTTATGCGCTGAGCGAAGAGCTGATCTACAAGGATGGCTACCTCGTGACACCCTCACTTTCCGAGTATTTGTGCCCCACCTCGATGGACTCGCCGCGGATCGAATGCATCGTTCTGGAATCGCGCAGCGGGCTTGGCCCGTTCGGGGCGAAGGGGATCGGCGAACCGGGCCACACACCGGCCGCCCCGGCGGTTGCCAATGCCGTAGCCGATGCCATCGGTACGCGGGTGTTCGACTTCCCGCTGACGCCGGAGAAGATTGCCAAGGCCGTTCGTGATGCCCGCAAGGCGGGGTAGGGTGGCCCTGCGACCGGCCCGGCAAAAAGCCGCCGGGCCGACCTGATGTCGATGCCCGGAAAGATCGGAGAAATGCCTGTGCTGGAACGTCTGGATGCCGAAGCCACTACAGTACAGTTGACCTGCGGAGAGGCGATCATCAGGCTGCTGGAAAACTACGGCGTCGATACGCTGTTCGGGATTCCCGGCTTTCACACTCTGGCGCTGTATCGTGGCATCGGACAAAGCGGCATGCGGCACATCCTGCCGCGCAACGAACAGGGCGGCGGCTTCATGGCCGACGGCTATGCAAGATCGACCGGGCGACCCGGCGTATGCACGATCATCTCCGGCCCCGGCGTGACCAATGTCAGCACGGCACTGGGTCAGGCCTACGCGGATTCGGTGCCGATCCTGTTGATCACCAGCACCAATGCCAGCCATACCTTGGGCAAGGGCTGGGGCTGTCTTCATGAGACCGCCGATCAGAATGGCCTGACAAAACCGATAACGGCCTTCAGCAAGACAGCCATGTCGCCTGCCGAAATACCCGAGCTTATCGCTCAGGCCTTCACGCTCTTTGCATCGGGCAGGCCGCGGCCGGTCCATATCTCGATCCCGATCGACGTCCTGGAAGCACCCGCAACCGGTCGCTGGCAGGTGTGCAAACTGCCTGGTCGGCCAATCGTCGCCCGCCGCTCGATTGCCGAAGCGGCGGAGCTGTTGGCGCGGGCGAAGCGCCCGGTTATCATTGTCGGTGGCGGTGCCGTCGAAGCCGGACCTGACGTTGCAAAGCTGGCCGAATGGCTGGATGCCAGCGTGATCGCGACCAATGCCGGTAAGGGCGTGGTGCCCGATAGCCATACGCTGAGCCTTGGCGGCGGCCTGATCCGTCAGGCTGTGCGCGACCATTTGGCCGAAAGCGACGTGATCCTGGCGCTGGGCACCGAACTTGCGGCCACAGACAGTTTTGTCGAATACCTGCCGATCAACGGTCGGCTGATCCGGGTCGACATCGACCCCGCGAAGTTCAACGACGCCTATCCGGCAAATCTGTGCCTGCTGGGCGATGCGGGCGAGGCCGCAACGGGGCTTCTTGCCGCAGTCAAGGAAAAGACCGGCAAGCCCCTTTCGCGGGGCGGTCACGAGTCGGTTGCGAAAGTCCGGCGCAAGGTGATCGAGGATCTTGGCCCGGTCGAGCGCCAGCACAAGGCGGTCTGGGACCGGCTGCGCGAAGTGCTGCCGCCCGAGGCCGTGATCATGGGCGACATCACCCAGATCGTCTACACCGGCTCGGCCGTGATGCCGGTCGAACTGCCAAGGCGCTGGTTCTATCCGGCCGGGTTCGGCACGTTGGGCTGCGCGCTGCCCGATGCGATCGGCGCCAAGATCGCACAACCCGACACGCCGGTTGTCGCGGTTGCCGGTGATGGCGGGTTCATGTTCACGGTTCAGGAACTGATCACCGCCGCCGAACTGCGTATGGCCCTGCCGGTCATCATCTGGAACAACGAGGGCTACGGCATGATCCGCGCCGGTTATGACCTCAACAACATCCCGCGCGTGGCCGACAGCCCGCTGACCCCGGATTTCGCCCGTCTGGCCGAGGGGTTCAGATGCCACTACGCCGCGCCGGAAACGGCCGAGGCCTTCATGGCCAGCGTGCGCGCGGCACTGACCGCAAATGCACCGACTCTGATCATCGTGAATCAGGATTCGCGGTGGGTTTGCAACGAAAAATGACTTCCGTCGCGGGAGGTTGACCGCCACCAGACCGATGGCAAAATGAAACTACGGGGAAGATGACCGAGATGCTGGACTTCACGCACAACGACTGGAAAGCCCGCGCGGCGGCACTGAGCTTTCGCAATCAGGCCTTCATCGGTGGCCGATTCGTCGATGCCGCCGATGGCGATACCTTCGACTGCATCAACCCGGCGACCGGCAAGGTTCTGACCAAAGTAGCCTCTTGCAAGTCAGTCGATGTCGATGCCGCGGTTACCGCCGCGCGCAAGGCGTTCAATTCGGGGTCGTGGTCGCGGATGGCGCCGGAGGGGCGCAAGACGGTTCTGTTGCGTCTGGCCGAACTGATCCGCGAGAATCTGGCTGAGATGGCGCTGCTGGATTCGTTGGACATGGGCAAGCTCGTCACCGACGCCGCCACCATCGACGCGCCGGGATCGGCGTATTTCTTCCAATGGTATGCCGAGGCGATCGACAAGATCTATGACGAGGTGGCCCCCACCGGGCCGGGCGATCTGGCGCTGATCCGGCGGGTCCCCCTGGGGGTCGTGGCCGCGGTGACGCCGTGGAACTTCCCTCTGGACATGGCGACGTGGAAATCTGCCGCCGCATTGGCCGCTGGCAACTCCGTCGTGCTGAAACCGGCCGAACAGTCGCCCTTGTCGGCGCTGCGGCTGGCTGAACTGGCGGCAGAGGCAGGAATTCCCGACGGTGTTTTCAACGTCGTGCCGGGCTTTGGCGAAACGGCGGGCCAGGCGCTGGGGATGCACATGGATGTGGATTGCCTTGCCTTCACCGGCTCGACCGAGATCGGCAAGCTGTTCATGCAGTATTCCGGCCGCTCGAACATGAAGGCGGTCTGGCCCGAAACCGGCGGCAAAAGCCCGAACCTGATCTTCGCCGATTGCGAGAACCTGGACCAGGCCGCCGAAATGGCCGCCTTCGGCATCTTCTTCAATCAGGGCGAGACCTGTTCGGCGAACTCGCGGCTGTATGTCCAGCGCGAGATAAAGGATGCCTTCGTCGCGAAGATGGTGGCCCTTGCCAAGGTCAGCCAACCGGGCGATCCGCTGGACCCCGCCTCGAAGATGGGTGCCATCGTCGATGGCAAGCAGACCGAGCGGATCATGCGCTTCATCGAGGCCGGGAAGTCGACCGCCAATCTGGTGGTCGGTGGCAAACAGGTGACGGTGGGCGGTCAGGGGCACTATATCGAGCCGACAATTTTCGACGACGTCGACCATGACGATCCGATCGCACGAGACGAGATTTTTGGCCCGGTGCTGTCGATCATCCCCTTCGATACCGAGGAAGAAGCCGTGACGATGGCCAACGACTCGATCTATGGCCTTGCCGCTTCGGTCTGGACCGACAACCTGTCACGCGCACACCGGGTTGCCGATGCGATCCACGCTGGCACGGTGTCGGTGAACACAGTCGACGCGCTTTCGGCCGCGACGCCGTTCGGGGGCATGAAGCAATCTGGCTTTGGCCGCGATCTGTCGCTGCACTCGCTGGACAAATACTCGGCGCTGAAGACGATCTGGTTCAAATACCAGGCGTGATCTTTCAACAGGGCGGCGGCCGGGCATTGGCCCGGCCCATCACCGGGGACAGGTTCCTGCGGTGCAGAGAAGGTATGCTGGCATGAATCCGATCCTGCAGACAATTGTCAAACGGCTGATGACCGGACTGCTGACACTGCTGATCGTCACCGGCATCGTCTTTGCTGCGGTCGAGATGTTGCCCGGCGACATCGCGACCGAGACCCTTGGCCGGTCGGCAACACCCGAGACGCTGGCGGCGCTGCGGGCGCAGATGCACCTCAACGAC
>JBATAV010000744.1:0-2051 GCA_049662025.1 Paracoccaceae bacterium
GGTGGCAGGACCCGGCTGCCTTCCCGGCCTCCGGGTCGCCGTCATGCACTCTGGCGCCACACTCGCCCCATCGGTCGCCGCAATGCTGACCGCAATGCTGGCGACGAAATGCAAAGCGGGCTCGTAAGCCCGCTTCTGGCGCCGTTTCGTCCGGCGCGGTTCAGCCTCTGACGATCAGCCCCGCAGGATGCTGCGCCCGGCGTATTCCGCCGTCTCGCCCAGCATTTCCTCGATGCGGATCAACTGGTTGTATTTCGCCAGCCGGTCCGACCGTGCCAATGATCCGGTCTTGATCTGCCCGCAGTTCGTCGCCACCGCCAGATCGGCAATCGTCGAATCCTCGGTCTCGCCCGACCGATGGCTCATCACGTTTGTATAGCCCGCCCGATGCGCCATCTCGACGGCCTGCAGCGTTTCGGTCAGCGTGCCGATCTGGTTCACCTTCACCAGCATCGAATTCGCCACACCCTTCTTGATCCCTTCGGCCAGCCGCCGCGGGTTGGTCACGAACAGATCATCCCCCACCAGCTGGAGGCTCGACCCCAGCTTGTCGGTCAGCAGCTTCCAGCCATCCCAATCATCTTCCGAACAGCCATCCTCGATCGAGATGATCGGATAGTCCTTGGCCAGCGCCGCCAGATACTCCACATTTTCGGCCGAAGTCAGGGATTTCCCTTCACCAACAAGCTCATACTTGCCGTTCTTGAAGTACTCCGTGGCCGCGCAATCCAGCGCCAGGAACATATCCTCGCCGGGGCGATAGCCCGCCTTTTCAATCGCCTTCAGAATGAAATCCAAAGCCGCCCGTGCCGAAGACAGGTTTGGCGCAAAGCCGCCCTCGTCGCCGATCCCGGTCGAAAGCCCCGCCGCCGACAGCTCTTTCTTCAGCGTGTGGAATACTTCCGATCCCATCCGCACCGCCTCGCGGATATCCTCCGCGCCGACCGGCATGATCATGAATTCCTGAATGTCGATCGGGTTGTCGGCATGCGCGCCGCCGTTGATGATGTTCATCATCGGCACCGGCAGAACCCGCGCCGACGTCCCGCCGACATAGCGATACAAGGGCTGGCTGGAGAACTCCGCCGCTGCCTTGGCCACCGCCAGCGACACGCCCAGAATGGCATTCGCCCCCAGACGGCCCTTGTTCGGCGTGCCGTCCATCTCGATCATGGTGCGGTCGATGCCGACCTGTTCGGTCGCATCGAACCCCACCAGCTCCTCGGCAATCTCGCCGTTCACGGCCGCAACCGCCTCCAGCACGCCCTTGCCCATGTAGCGCGTCTTGTCGCCGTCGCGCCGCTCCACCGCCTCATGCGCGCCGGTCGAGGCACCCGAAGGCACCGCCGCTCGCCCCATGGCGCCGCTTTCCAGAACCACATCCACCTCGATGGTCGGGTTGCCCCGGCTGTCGAGGATTTCGCGGGCGTGAATGTCGATGATCGTGCTCATGGGGCTTCCCCTTTGGCAAATGATGCTCTCCCGCGCCTCTTACAGCGCGGGCATGCCCATGGGAAGACGCAACCCCGCTTCAGCGGTAGATATGCGGTGCCCCGGCCCGGTCGTGCAGCGCATTCACCTCGCCGGGCTGCAACTCCAGAGCCTGCGCCAGCGCATGCAGATACTGCGCCTCGGCCTGCTGATCCAGGTCGATGGCCGACAACGACGCCAGATAGACCTGCGCCTCCATCCCCTGCGGCACCATCTTGGCCAGACCGTCAACATCCACCGGACGCGCCAGTTCGGCATTCACCGCCTGCACCTCG
This sequence comes from Paracoccaceae bacterium, assembly GCA_049662025.1. Lineage (GTDB taxonomy): Bacteria > Pseudomonadota > Alphaproteobacteria > Rhodobacterales > Rhodobacteraceae > Pseudogemmobacter. Next base: position 1,767 of record JBATAV010000744.1, read on the forward strand.
GCCGGCGTCGCATCGCCCATCGCGTCCATCAGCTTCTTCTTCTCGCCCGCATCCAGCGCGCCATCGCATTTCACCGCCTGGATGATCGCCCGCAGCATCAGCGCGGCCGAGATCTCCTGCGCCTGCTCGGGCTCGATCTGCAGATTGCCCGGCCGCGCCGCAGCCCCGCCCAACACAGACCCCAGCAGGTCGCCCAGACCGCCATCGCCACCTGCCCGCGGCGACCCACTCGCCGCCTTGCCGCCCGTCAACTCATCCAACAGCCCGTCCAGCCCGCCCGAAGGT
>JBATAV010000745.1:0-2884 GCA_049662025.1 Paracoccaceae bacterium
GCCTTGACTCCGGCAGGGTGCAGGCCGACCGCTGGTTGGCCCTGGCGCGCGGCGACTGGAAGGGCGATCTTGCGCCGCTGTATGAGGCCGCCAGCCTCTGACGCGGCGCGGGGTCTGGCGTCGGCACCGCGCGCGCGCCGCCCCCCGGACTCCCACCGAGTATTTCCAAAACGGCAAGCCGAAAGCAGCTCGGGCGGGGCTCAGGCCTGCGGCGGGGCAGGTTTCTTGCGGCCGATCTTCGGCTCGGTCCCGGACTTGATGCGTGACAGGTTCGCGGCGTGGCGGACATAGATCAGGATCGTCAGGATCATCACCAACAGAAGCATCCGCCCGTGGTCGAAGGTGAACAGCCAGACCGGGCACAGGGCCGCCGCCAGCAGTGCGCCAATCGACGAGATGCGCGAGATCACCGCGCCGACGGCCCAGGTGGCGCAGCAGGCCAGCCCGACGGGCCAGGCCAGCGCCAGCATGATGCCAAGGAAGGTTGCAACCCCCTTGCCGCCCTTGAACCCCAGCCAGACCGGGTAAAGATGGCCCAGAAAGGCCGCAAGGCCTGCCACCTGCGCCGCGTCTTCGGCACCGGTGAACGCCCTTGCCAGCAGAACCGCCACCGCACCCTTGGCACCATCCAGCAGCAGCGTTGCCAGGGCAGCGCCCTTGTTGCCGGTGCGCAGCACGTTGGTGGCGCCGATGTTGCCCGAGCCGATGGCGCGCAGATCGCCCAGGCCCATCGCCCGCGTGATCACCATCCCGAACGGCACCGAGCCCAGAAGATAGGCGCAGAGTGCGGTCAGCAGCAGGGTGGAGTGTTCGCTCAGCAGTTCCGGCATGTCTTATCCCTCGGCACGGAAGACCTGTGCGCCGCCCACCCATGTGGCCAGCACCTTACCTTCCATCCGCGCACCGTCAAACGGGGTGTTCTTCGATTTCGAATGCAGCGCGAAGCGGTCCATCTGGAAGGGGGCATCCGGGTCGAACAGCACCAGATCCGCGGGGGCGCCTTCGGCAAGCCGCCCTTGCGGCAGGCCAAGGCGGCGCGCTGGGTTCAACGCCATGGCGCGGAACAGTGCGGGCAGCGAAAGGTGGCCGCCGTGGTAAAGCCGCATCGCCGCAGGCAGCAGGGTTTGCAGCGCCACGGCTCCGGCGGCGGCCTCTTCGAAGGGCAGGCGCTTGGATTCCTCATCCGCCGGGGTGTGGAAGCTGGCGATCACGTCGATGGTGCCGTCGGCCAATGCCGCAATGATCGCCTGCCGGTCGTCTTCCGACCGCAGCGGCGGCGTCAGCTTGAAGAAGGTCCGATAGTCGCCGACGTCGAATTCGTTCAGCGTCAGATGGTGGATCGAGGTGCCTGCAGTGACATCCAGCCCCGCCGCCTTGGCGCGGGCAAGGGCGGGCAGGGCGGCAGCGGTGGTGATCTGATCGGCGTGATAGCGCGCGCGCGTCATCTCGACCAGGGCCAGATCGCGCTCCAGCCCCATCCGTTCAGCCAGGGCCGACACGGCGGGCAGGCCCTTGAGCGAGGCGAATTTGCCCGAAGTGGTGGCAGCCCCCTTCGACAGCCCAGGTTCCTGCGGGTGGCCGACGACCAGCGCGCCAAGGCTGCGGGCGTAGATCAGGGCGCGGGACAGGGCCTTGGTGTCGGTGGCGACGGCAAAGACATCGGTGAAGGCGATGGCGCCCGCGTCCAGCAGAAAACCGATCTCGGTCATCTCGCGCCCCTCGCGGCCCTTGGTCAGGGCGGCCATGTGGCGAATGCGGACCGGGGCGGATTCGGCGGCGCGGCGGGTGACGAATTCCAGCGTCTCGGGCGTGTCGATGGCGGGCATCGTGTCGGGCCGCGCGATGATGGTGGTAACCCCGCCCGCGGCGGCCGCCAGCCCGGCAGAGCGGAAGGATTCGCGGTGCCGCTCGCCGGGTTCGCCGATCTTGACGCCCCAATCGACGATGCCGGGGGCGAGGCATTTGCCGCCGCAGTCAATGGAGATGGCCGCTTTCGGCGCCTTGCCACCCTGGCCAAGGATGACGCCGCCCTGCACCGTCAGGCTGCCAGGGGCATCGGTGCCGGCTTCGGGGTCGATCAGGCGGGCGTTATGGAAATGCAGGATCATGGCGCCTTCATGCGGTTGGCGAGGGCTTGGGTCAACAGGCCATAGACGCGGCGCGCCTCGGCAATGCGGTGAAATCCGGCCGGGCCGGCGGGAAAGCTGGAGCTCGAGTACCGCCGTCTGCCCAGATTGGCCGACCAGGGGGTGCCCTGCTGCCCAGTGCCAGCGAACAGAACCGAACCGGGGTCGCCGTCATCCAGGCGGGCGCGCATGGTGGCATCCAGCGGATAGCGGTCCAACCGGCGCTTGCCGAAAAGCCGGGTGGCGACAAAGGCGGTGCGGTCGGTCAGCGTGTACCAGACAAAGCGGCGGCGCAGGGCAGCCAATACCACATGGCCGCCAGCAAGGTTCAGCCCGACCAAAAGGAAAGGAATGCCGAACAGCGGGAAGACATGGCTTAGCCCGCCGGTCGGGTCATGGCCGGTCATCACGAAAGCCTTGGTCATCCAGAACACGGCAAAACCTGCGAAGGCCAGGCCAAACGGCGTGCGCGCGGTGATCAGCGCCGACCAGTCGACACCGGTATCGGGGCGGCCCTGCCAGAGAATGCGCTCTGCGGGTTGCAGGATGTCTTCCCAGCCCGGCGGCGGCGGCGGGGGTGGAGGGGGAGGGGGTGGAGGGGGAGGCTGCAGGTCGATCATGCGCGGCGGCCGGTGGCAGAGAGGATGCGGGCGGCGGTGGCGGCGGGGTCGCCGAGGTATTTCAGCAGATGCTTGTCGCCCGACAGGGTGACGATCTGCACCGCGCCCATAAAGGGCCGCGCATTGCGAATCTGGGCC
>JBATAV010000746.1:0-5903 GCA_049662025.1 Paracoccaceae bacterium
GTTGGGCGACCGGGGGTCGGTGCCGCTGGGCCCGCCACCGGGGCGGCTCTGGCATCACGGGTTGGTGCTGATCGCGCCGGTCACCATGGCGCTGCTGGCGGTGCCGGGCTGGCAGGCCTTTGGCGGGCTGCCCAGCCACCTGATTCTGGCCGTGCTGAGCAGTTGTGGCGCTCTTGGCTGGTATCTGGCCCTTCTGATATATGCGATCCGCGCGCGCCGTGCGCCGTAACTTGCCCGCGCGCCGTGACCTGCCCCTGCGCCGTAACCTGCAGTCGATCAGCCCTTCAGCGCGCTCAGCGCCGCCGCCAAATCAATTGCGCCGTCATAAAGCGCCCGGCCCGAGATCGCGCCTGCGATCACCCCGGTGGCTTTGAGCGCGGTCAGGTCTGCCATCCGACTGACTCCTCCGCTGGCGATGACCGGGATGGTTACCGCCCGCGCCAGGGCCTCGGTGGCCTCGATGTTGGGGCCCTGCATGGCACCGTCGCGGTCGATGTCGGTGTAGATGATCGCCGCCACCCCTGCATCTTCAAAGCTGCGGGCAAGGTCGGTGGCCTGCACATCGGTCTCGTGCGCCCAGCCCTTGGTGGCGACCAGCCCCTTGCGCGCGTCGATCCCTACCGCGACCCGGCCGGGAAACTCGCGCGCTGCCAGCCGCACCAGATCAGGGCTTTCCACCGCCACCGTGCCAAGGATCACCCGCGCAAGACCTTTGTCCAACCACATCGCAATCGTGCCCATGTCGCGGATGCCGCCGCCCAACTGGCAGGGCACGCGCACCCGCGCCAGAATCGCCTGAACCGCCGCCGCATTGACCGGTTCCCCGGCAAAAGCGCCGTTCAGGTCGACCAGATGCAGCCACTCGCACCCCGCCGCCTGAAACTTCAACGCCTGCGCCGCCGGATCGTCGCCAAAGACCGTTGCCGCCGACATCTCGCCGCGCAAAAGCCGCACGCATTGGCCGTCTTTCAGGTCGATGGCGGGGTACAGGATCATGGACGGGGCCTCCGGTCTGTTGCGGCGCCCCATGCCACGGCGCGCCCGCAATGAAAAGACCGAAGCCGCCGACCCAACGTCACGCTTGATCGGCGGGCCACGCGCGGCAAAGGATTTCACCAGAGGACTCTGGGAGGAGGAACCCCGATGAAGACACTCGCATTCACAGCCGCCCTGGCGCTGTTTGGAACCGCTGCCTTGGCCGCCGACCCGGTCGAGGGCACCTGGAAAACCAAGGTCGATGACAACGGCCACTACGGCTATGTCCAGATCAAGCCCTGCGGCCCGGCCTTCTGCGGCACCCTGATCAAGGCGTTTGACGGCGCCGGCAAGCAGATCGACAGCCCCAACATCGGCCGCAAGATCGTCTGGGACATGGTGGCCTATTCGGACGGGCTGTATGACGACGGCAAGATCTATTCGCCCGACCGCGACAAGACCTACAACGCCGACATGACGCTGTCGGGAAACAGCCTGTCGGTGCGCGGCTGCGTCTTCGGCATCTGCCGTGATGGCGGCACCTGGAAACGGGTGAAGTAACCGCAAGGTCCGGGTCGCGCCGGGCGGCGCGGGCTGCTAGTCCGGTGCGTCAAGGAGACACTGATGACTCGCACCGACTGGGCCCTGCTTCTGACCCTCTCTGTCCTTTGGGGTGGGTCCTTCCTCTTTGTCGAAGTGGCGCTGCGGGGCCTGCCTGCGCTGAGCATCGTGCTGGGCCGGGTGGGGCTGGCTGCGCTGATCCTTGGCGGGGTGATGGTGGCGCGCGGGCAGGCGCTGCCGCGACAGGCCTGGGGCGCGGTGCTGGTGATGGGGTTTCTCAACAACGCCGTGCCCTTCACCCTCTTCGTGCTGGCCCAGGGGCGGATCGACGGCGCCCTGGCCGCGATCGTCAACGCCACCACGCCGTTGTGGACGGTGATCGTGGCACATCTCTTCACCACGGATGAGCGGATCACGCCGCCCAAGGCCGCGGGACTGGCCTTCGGCTTTGCCGGGGTGGTGGTGATGACTGGCGGCGCTGCCGGGGGCGAGGCGCTGGCGATCCTGTTCTGTCTGGGGTCGGCGCTGTCCTACGGCTTTGCCGCGGTCTGGGGGCGCCGCTTCCGCCGCATGGGCGTGCCGCCGCTGGCCACCGCCTTCGGCACCGTCGCCTCGTCCAGCCTGATGCTGTTGCCGCTGGTGCTGGTGATCGACCGGCCCTGGGCCATGGCCTGGCCGGGGCAGGGGCCGCTTTGGGCGGTGGCGGGGCTGGCCATCTTGTCCACGGCACTGGCCTACCTGATCTATTTCCGGCTGCTGGCCAGTGCCGGGGCCACCAACCTGTCGCTCGTCACCTTCCTGATCCCGGTCAGCGCCGTGGCAATGGGGGTGGCCTTCCTGAACGAGACCGTGCTGCCACGGCACCTCTTCGGCTTTGCGCTGATCGTGGCGGGGCTTCTGGCAATGGATGGGAGGGTTTTCAGATGGGCAAGCACTCGGGTGGCCGCGAAGTAACCGATGCCGAATGGGTCGCGCATGAAACGCGCGCGCCGACCGGGCTGGTCTGGGCGGTGGTGACCACCGGCATCCACTGCCGCGATGGCTGCCCCGCGCACCCGTTGCGTCGCAACCTGCGCGCCTTTCCCTCCCGTGCGGCCGCCGAGGCGGCGGGTTTTCGCGCCTGCAAGCGCTGCGGCGGGGGTGGTTGACGGCCCGCTTTGGCGGGCGCAGACTTTGCCCATGCGCCCCGAAGCCATCCTGGAATCCGCCCTCTACGCTGCCGATCTGGACGCCGCGCGCGCCTTCTATGGCGGGTTGCTGGGGCTGGAAGAGATCGGCCACCAACCGGGCCGCCACATCTTTTTCCGTGTCGGCGCCGGGATATTGCTGATCTTCAACCCCGCCGCGACCGAGATCAGTGACCCCAGCGCCCGCTTTCCCATCCCTGCCCATGGTGCGCGCGGGCCGGGGCACCTGTGCCTTGCCGCCAGCCGCGATGAAATCGCCCGATGGCGCAGCCACCTGACCGCCGCAGGCGTTGCCATAGATGCCGAGTTCGACTGGCCCGGCGGCGCCCGCTCGCTCTACTTCCGCGACCCCGCAGGCAATTCGCTGGAATTCGCCGAGCCGAGGTTGTGGGCCTGGTAGGCCGGACTGATCCGGCCTCAGGGCCGCCAGCGCAGGAAATTGCCGATCAGCCGCAGGCCAAGCGCCTGGCTTTTCTCGGGGTGGAACTGGGTGCCGACGATGGTATCGCGTCCCACGATGGCGGTGACCGGCCCGCCATAATCGCAATGCGCCAGAAGATGCGCGGGGTCATCCACCCGGAAGGCATAGGAATGCACGAAATAGGCGTGATCGCCGGTCGCCAGCCCCGCCAGCACCGGATGCGCCCGGTCGATCACCAGATCGTTCCAGCCCATGTGCGGCACCTTCAGGGCAGGGTCGCGGGGCGCAATCCGCACCACCTCGCCGCCGATCCAGCCAAAGCCGGCCGTGTCCGCGTATTCGCGCCCCCAGTCGGCCAGCATCTGCATGCCCACGCAGATGCCCAGGAATGGCCGCGCGCGCCTCCGCACCGCCTCTTCGATCGCCTCGTACAGCCCGCCATAGCTGCCCAAGGCCCGCCGACAGGCCGGAAACGCCCCGTCCCCCGGCAAGACGATCCGGTCGGCCCGCGCCACATCCTCGGGGCGCGACGACACCAGAACCTCGCCCGCGTCAACTTCCTGCGCCATGCGCTGAAAGGCCTTTTCGGCGGAATGCAGATTGCCCGAGTCGTAATCTACCAGAACCGTCAGGCTCACAGTGCCCCCTTGGTCGAAGGCAAGGCGCCGCCCAGCCGCGGGTCCGGCTCCACCGCCTCCCGCAAGGCCCGCGCCACCGCCTTGAAACAGGCCTCGGCAATGTGGTGGCTGTTCAGGCCATGGATCAGATCGACGTGCAGGGTGACGCCGCCATGGGTGGCCAGGGCCTGAAAGAACTCGCGCACCAGTTCGGTGTCGAACGTGCCGATCTTCGGCGTCGGGAACGGCAGCGCCCAGACCAGATAGGGCCGCGCCGACAGGTCCAGCGCGCAAGCCACCTGAGCATCATCCATCGCCAGCCGGAAATGGCCATAGCGGCGGATGCCTGCCTTGTCGCCCAGGGCCTTGGTCAGCGCCTGCCCCAGCGCGATGCCCACGTCCTCGACCGTGTGGTGGTCGTCGATATGCAGATCGCCCTTGGCCCGCACCTTCAGGTCGATCAGGCTGTGCCGCGCCAACTGCTCCAGCATGTGGTCAAAGAACCCCACGCCGGTCTTGCAGTCATATGTCCCCGTCCCGTCCAGATCGACGGCCACGGAAATCTCGGTTTCAGACGTTTTGCGGCTGATTTCGGCCTTGCGCATCTTAGCCTCCAGCGGTTTCCCCGCCGAAGTAAACCCTTGCGACGTCTCGGGCAAGGGTTTGAAAACGCGAAAGGGCGCCACAAAAGGCGCCCTTTGGCTACTGGAGCGGGCGAAGGGATTCGAACCCTCGACCCTAACCTTGGCAAGGTTATGCTCTACCCCTGAGCTACGCCCGCACTCCGTGGCGGGGTGATTAGCGCAAGGGGCGGGCGGGTGCAAGCGGCTTTGCAAAGCGCGGCAAGGGGCCGGGAATGCAAAAGGCCGCCCCGGCGGGCGGCCCTTGCGCTGGTCCGACTGGAGCGGGCGAAGGGATTCGAACCCTCGACCCTAACCTTGGCAAGGTTATGCTCTACCCCTGAGCTACGCCCGCGCCGGTTGGACGAGGCGTGATCTAGTCAGGGCGCGGCGGCGACGCAAGTGGGAAAACACGCAAGGGCGCGAAAATCGCGCGGCGGGCCGCGTACCTTCGTGGAAAAACCGGATCCGGCAGCTAAACTCCGTCTGCGGGATCGCGTCAATGGCCTTCGCATGTGCAGTAAAACTCACGTGATACGGGCGCTGACCGGTACCGACTCACCTTGGAAAACCACCAATTTTCAGCAACTTGCGCCAGGTAGGCACAAATGCCTTCGCTTTGGCCGCGCGCATTCTGCGCTGCCGCATACCGGAGACCGTCCATGATGAAATTCGCGCTCGTTCTTGCCGCCTCGGCCCTCGTCTCGACCGCCGCTCTGGCCGAAGCCACTGTCGTCGCAGACGCCGATGCCAACGGCAGCTACTCGTTCGACGAGCTGAAGGCCTCTTTTGCCGACCTGACCGAAGAGACCTTCAAGGCCGCCGACACCGACGCTTCGGGCGAGCTGTCGGCCGAAGAGCTGAAGGCCGCTCAGGACGCCGGCAATATCCCGGCCTGATCTGCCGGATCACCAAGGCAAAGGCCGCCGCAAGGCGGCCTTTTTCTTTGCATCGCGGCCGCGCCAGGCCTATGCCGGGGCCGACACGCGCAAAGGACAGCCGATGAACGATCTGATCGCCCGTGCGGGCAATGCCTGCGAATTCTGCGGCGCGACCGATGCGCTGGAAGCTGTCGCCGCGCCCCCGGCGGGCGAGGTGCTGCTTTGCCCGCTCTGCCGCGGCGAAGAAGACGCACCACCCGCGCATTGGCGTGCCCTGGAAGGCGCCGCCTGGTCTGAAGAGCCCGCCGTCCAGTTCGCCGTCTGGCAAAAGCTGGGTGCTCTGGGGGAGCCCTGGGCGCAAGAGACCCGCGATGCCATGATACTGGGCGCGCAGGCACAGGCCTGGGCCGATGCGCCGCCCGCCCTGCAGCATCGCGATTCGAACGGGGCCGCCTTGGCGCAGGGCGACTCGGTGGTGCTGATCAAGGACTTGCCAGTGAAAGGCGCAGGCTTTACCGCCAAACGCGGCACTGTCGTGCGCGGCATTGCGCTGGTAGCCGACAACGCCGCCCACATCGAAGGCCGCATCGAAGGCCAGCGCATCGTCATCCTGACCGAGTTCGTGAAACGAAAGTGATCCG
>JBATAV010000747.1:0-4792 GCA_049662025.1 Paracoccaceae bacterium
GCTTTCCGCGCCGCCAAAACGGCCGGGATTCCGGCGTGCCTGTCGTCGTTCAGCGTGACGGCGCCCGAGAACCTGCTTGATCGAATGCCGCCTGAAAATGCTTTTCAGGTTTATGTCCTAAAAGACCGGGGCCGCACCGAAGCGCTTCTTGATCGTGTCGCGCGTGCAGGTTTTGGCACCTTGGTCGCCACGGTGGATACAGCGGTTTCGGGGATCCGTGAACGGGATGTGCGCAACGGGTTGCGGCGCCTTTCACGGCCAGGCCCTTCAATCATCGCCGATTTCCTGTGCCACCCCTTATGGTTGGCCGAGAGGCTCCGGTCGCGGCCCCTTACCATGTTCCTGGCCGATGGCTGGCCCGAGGCCGGAAGCACCTACATGGAACAGGCGGGGTTTCTTGCCGGGCAGATCGACCCCTCGCTGACTTGGCATGATCTTGAGTGGCTGCGGCGCCGCTGGTCCGGCAAGCTAGTGGTGAAGGGCGTTCTGACCGCCGACGATGCGCGGCAATCCGTTTCCTGCGGCGCCGAAGCGGTTGTTGTGTCCAATCACGGTGGCCGCCAGCTTGATGGCGTTTGCTCGACGATCCGCGCCCTTCCCGGCGTCGCTGAGGCCGTGGACGGCAACGCGGAAGTCCTGTTCGACGGGGGCGTTCGTCGCGGCGGCGACGTCGCCAAGGCCCTGGCCTTGGGGGCATCGGCCTGCCTGCTGGGGCGGGCCTACGTCTATGGGCTTGTGGCAGCTGGAGAGTCCGGGGTGGCAGAAGTTGTGCGCCTTCTGTCCGAGGAACTGCAGGCGACACTCGCGCTGATGGGCATGACCGGCATTTCTGACCTTCGCGCTGTCGGCGCCCTGGATCCGACCAGCCTTCGGGAAGGCGCGGAGGAAGGAACTGCCGGATCACTTATGAACGACCTCGGGGCGCAAATGAAGGAGGGCCGAAGTTCGAATGACCAAAGGCGGGTGGACGCCTTGATATTGAATAATAATGATTATTTGACTTGCGGCCGAGAAAGACAAGGCCCTTGACAGGAATCATCCCGTATAGTGGTATATGCCAATATAGAGTAATTATCGTTGGCCAACTTCCGGGCAACAACCTCTCAGGAAGAGCCGATGAGAAACTCTGACAATCGCGTGCTCTGGCCAGGTATCGAAGGGGTTTCTGCGCCCCCCGGGACAGTGGGAAGGTTCCTGCCGGGAAGCAAATTCGGATAGGTTTTCACGAAGTTTCATCAACGTCGCAACAGCGACACCAATGGGAGGATCAACATGACACTGCAAGGGTTCCGTCAGTTCCGGGCCGCGTCTGGGGGCGCGGTCGTCGCGATGCTTCTCGCCCTCTCGCCTTTCGGCATGGCACAAGCCGACTCGGCCATCACCACGACTCTGGATCAGAAATTGAACGACATGCTGCCCGCCAGCATTCGCGAGGCCGGCAAGATCAATGTGGCCAGCAACGTCGAATATCCGCCCTTTGAATATTACGACGCCGACAACACCACCATCATCGGCCTCGACAAGGACTTCGCCGATGCCATCGGCCAGAAACTTGGCGTGACACTCGAATTCTCGAACATGAGCTTCGATGCCATCATTCCGGCGCTTGCCGCCAACCGCTTCGACATGGCGATGTCGGCCATGACCGATACCGAAGAACGTCGCCAGAAGGTCGATTTCGTCGACTATTTCGTCTCGGGTGGCGGGTTTCTGGTCAAGGCGGGCAATCCGCTGAACATTCACGAACTCTCTGATCTCTGCGGCGTTGCCGCGGCCATCGACAAGGGCACCACCGAGATCGAGGATGCGCAGCGCGCCTCGGAGGAATGCGTCAAGGCCGGCAAGCCGGAAGTCGATGTCAAGATTCTGCCCGGCACCAGCGAGATCGTTCTGGCCCTGCAGGCAGGTCGGGCCGATGTGGCGATGATCGACACCTCGGCCGGTGCCTATATCGCCGAACAGCACAACGGTGAATTCGAAGTGCCCGGCGCGACCTATGCGCCCCGTCGCTACGGCATCGTTCTGCCCAAGGGATCTGCCGAGTTGGCCAACGCGCTTCAGGGTGCCGTTCAGGCCCTGATCGACGATGGTACCTATGCCAAGATTCTTGAAAAGTGGGGCCAATCCACCGGCGCCGTGGACTCGGCGACGATCAACGACGGCAACGGCCTGTAGATCGCGCCATCGACCCCGCGCGCTGCGCCCACCTGTCAGTGGATGCAGCGCGCCTTGCCCTTTTCCCGGAGAGATCACCGCAATGTCACCGCAAAAGAGCGCGCTTCACGGAGCGGGCAGCGACAGCACCGCCGGCCAGCCGATCAGACCGGTGCGGCATCCGGGGCGTTGGGTGGCCATCGCCTTCGTGGCGCTGCTTGCGGTGATGTTTGTTCACACACTGATGACCAATCCGCGCTTCGAATGGCCGGTCGTCGGGCGGTATTTCACCTCGGAGACCATATTGCTGGGGGTGCGGCGCACGCTGGAGTTGACCGCTATCGCGATGGTGTCGGGGACCAGTCTAGGGGTTCTGCTTGCCGTAATGCGGCTTTCCCCGAATCCGGTGCTGTCCAGTGCATCCTGGCTGTTCGTCTGGTTCTTTCGCGGATCTCCGCTGCTGGTTCAATTGCTGTTGTGGTATAATCTTTCGGCGCTGTTTCCTGATATCTCGCTTGGTATCCCATTCATCGGGCCAGATTTCGTCAAGATCGACGCCAACGTGCTGATCACACCCTACCTTGCGGCGTTGCTGGGGCTTGGCCTGAACGAAGCCGCCTACAGCGCCGAGATCATACGCGCCGGGATCATCTCGATCGACCACGGCCAGACCGAGGCTGCCCAGTCGATCGGCATGTCGCGCGGCCGCTTGCTGCGGCGCGTCGTTCTGCCGCAAGCGATGCGCGTGATCATTCCGCCCTTGGGCAACGACACCATCAACATGCTGAAGATGTCGGCGCTGGTCAGCATCATCGCAGTGCCAGAACTGCTGTTTGCCGCGCAGACCATCTACTCGCGGACGTTCGAGACGATCCCGCTGCTGCTGGTCGCGGTGATCTGGTATCTGATCATCGTCTCGGTGCTGAGCGTGATCCAATACTACATCGAGCGACACTACGCCCGCGGCAGCAGCCGCAGCCTGCCACTGACTCCTCTGCAAAGCCTGCGGAAGGTGCTGGGTTTCGGCCCGCGCGGGCGGCCCCTGCAGACTGACGAAACGGGAAGCGCAGCATGACCGCCCCAATGGCTGCCCAGACACAGGATCCGGCTCCGCGGATCATGATGCAGGCCTCTGGCGTGCGCAAATCCTTTGGATCGCTGGAGGTACTGAAGGGCATTGACCTTGCTCTGCCGCTTGGCGAGGTGATGTGCCTGCTTGGTCAGTCCGGCTCCGGCAAGAGCACCTTCCTGCGCTGCATCAACCATCTGGAGCGGATCGACTATGGCCGCATCCGGGTTGATGGAGAGTTGATCGGCTACAAGGAGCGCGGCGCGTATCTGCGCGAAATGCACGAACACGAGATCGCCCGCCAGCGCGTTCACATCGGCATGGTATTTCAGCATTTCAACTTGTTTCCACATATGACGGCGATTCAGAACGTCATCGAAGGGCCAATCGGCGTGAAGCGGGAAAACCGCGGGGAGGTGCTTGAACGGGCACATGACATCCTGAAACGGGTTGGTCTGTCCGACAAGGTGAACGCCTATCCGCGGCAGTTGTCAGGCGGGCAACAGCAAAGGGTGGCCATCGCGCGGGCACTGGCCATGCGGCCCAAACTGATCCTGTTCGATGAGCCGACAAGCGCGCTGGACCCTGAACTGGTGTCTGACGTTCTGGACGTGATGCGCGACCTTGCCGAAAGCGGGATGACCATGATCGTGGTAACGCATGAAGTCGCCTTTGCCCGCGAAGTTGCCGACCGGGTGGTCTTCATGGCCGGTGGCGAAATCGTGGAACAGGGCGAGCCCGCCGATGTGATTGGAAATCCAAAGCATCCTCAAACCCAGGCGTTCCTTGCAAAAGTGCTTGTTTGAGAAAGTGGACCTGTGGCCGTTTGGGGCGGCTCCTTTGTTGGCGTATCTTGCTGCAAAGGAGATGGCTTATGCGAACGGACGGAACGGATGAGTTCCGAAAGGATGCATTGCGCATCCCGCTGTCAAGGGTCCCAAACCGGCGCCAGACTGGTGACGATCCTGAACAATTGGGCTACGTCGCATCCGCCGCCCGGAAGCGGTTTGAATGCAAACCGCGAGTGGGGCGACCGGGATGTGGTGTCAGCCGAGGATCTGAAGCTTGCGCGCAAGTACGAACGGCTTCGCCACGAAATCCGTATTGAGGTGCTCCCCATCTGTTGGACAGGATCTGGCGCTTTTCAAGCTGCTCTTTGCTCCTGCTGATCGGGTTGCGTGACTTCGTTTCTCATTGAGTAGACCACCGCGGTTGGTCGGCCGCCAAAGGCTTTGTGAGGGCGGCGGTGATTGTAGAACTCGACCCATCGGCCGACACTCGCGCGGGCCTGCTATCCGGTCTCCCAAGCGTACAAATAGACGCACGCGTATTTCAGGATGCGCCAAAGGCGCGCGATGAAGATGGTGTCCAAGTAGTGAGGTGCCCTTAGTTTCCTAGACACCTGCCTCGTTCAGTTTCTGCTGTCTGATTTCGAAATCAACGGGCGACAGCATGCCGTTGTTCGTGTGCTTGCGTTTGGGGTTGTAGAACATCTCGATGTATTCCGCTGCCCGGCAGCGTATGCGCAGCATGCGCGATAGGGGAACACGTCCTGCCTTGCGGCGTCGC
>JBATAV010000748.1:0-2369 GCA_049662025.1 Paracoccaceae bacterium
CTATGCCACCATTGCCGCCGAAGAGCGCTGGGGCGACCTGCTGGCGGCCTTGCGCGCAGCCGACCATGATCGCAGTGGCGCCCCCGGCGGGCGACGCCTTGCCAGCCTGATCAGCCAGGGCGCCCGCAAGCCCCTTGCCCTTGCCCTGGCCCGCCATGACTGGATCATGGCCGAGGCCGAGATCGACCGTCTTGCCGCCGTCCAGGCCGCCCATCCGCAGGACTATGCCGCCGCCCATCTGCTGGCGCAGGCGCATCTGGATCTTGGCTGGGCGCGGCGCAGCGCCGAACCCGGCCCCGGCCTTCCGCGTGAGGTCTGGCAGGCCTTTCTGCACCACACCGCCCTGGCCGAGGCGGCACTGGAAACCTTTGACCCGCTTGAGGAAATGTCCCCGCTTCTGGCCGGTACCCGCTATCTTCTGGTGCGTGGCATCGAAGATGGCGAAGCCCTGTACCGCGACTGGTACGAGGATTGGTCCGACCTCGATCCGACCAACCCTGAACCGCATTCGACCCATGCCGCGCACCTGTTGCCGCACTGGTTCGGCTCGCTTGGTACCTTTGACGACGAGGCAAGGGCGGCATTGGCGCGGACCCAGCATTGTTCGGGTGCATCGGCCTATGCGGTGTTCTATATGGCTGCGGCCGAATCCCTTGGCGACCTGCCGCCGCGGATGAATCTTGAACTGTTCCTCCTGGGGCTGAAGGATTTCTACCGCGCCACCGGTTGCCAGTATCGCGCCAATATCGTGGCTGCCACCCTTACCGAACTGGACCACACGTTGTCTTCGGACGCCACGCCGAAATCCCGCCGTCGCCAGATGGCGCGCGAAGCGCTTGAGACGCATCTGCGCGAAAACCTGCGCGAATTCCACCTTTCGGCCTGGGAGAATGGCGAGGCCGGCATCCAGTATGCCCTGGGTCAGGTCTTCGAAAAGGAAATCGCGCGCGGCGAACACATCTTCGTCGGTCCCGAGGGGCTGACCGCGCGCCTGCCGGTCTAGGTACAAGCTTTGCGCGCGGGCCTCTTGCCCCGCGCGCCCTTGCGCCCTAAACCCGGCCCCTGAAACCGCCCGTACGCCTTCAGGGGACGCCCATGCTCGACCTCGCCTTCACAGCCCCCAAACCCAAGGTCATCGCAGGTGCCAGGCATGACTGGGAACTGGTGATCGGGATGGAGATCCACGCCCAGGTCGCCTCGAACGCCAAGCTGTTTTCCGGCGCCTCCACCACCTTCGGGGCGGAACCCAACTCGAACGTCTCGTTCGTCGATTGCGCGATGCCCGGCATGCTGCCGGTGATCAACGAATTCTGCATCGAACAGGCGGTGCGCACCGGGCTGGGCCTGAAGGCGCAGATCAACCTGATGTCGGCCTTCGACCGCAAGAACTATTTCTACCCCGATCTGCCGCAGGGCTATCAGATCAGTCAGCTTTACCATCCCATCGTGGGCGAGGGTGAAGTGCTGGTCGAGCTTTCGCCCGGTGTGGCGCGGCTGGTCAGGATCGAACGTATCCATCTGGAGCAGGACGCCGGGAAATCGATCCACGACATCGACCCGAACCTCAGCTTCGTCGATTTCAACCGCACCGGTGTCGCGCTGATGGAGATCGTCAGCCGCCCCGACCTGCGCGGCCCCGAAGAAGCCGCCGCCTATGTGCTGAAGCTGCGTCAGATTCTGCGCTACCTAGGCACCTGCGATGGCAACATGCAGAACGGCAACCTGCGGGCCGATGTGAACGTCTCGGTCTGCCGCCCCGGCCAGTATGAGAAGTATCAGGCCAGCCAGGACTTTTCCCACCTCGGCACGCGCTGCGAGATCAAGAACATGAACTCGATGCGGTTCATTCAACTGGCCATCGACTTCGAGGCGCGGCGCCAGATCGCCATTCTGGAAGACGGCGGTTCAATCAAACAGGAAACCCGGCTTTACGACCCCGACAAGAACGAAACCCGCAGCATGCGGTCCAAGGAAGAGGCGCATGATTACCGCTACTTCCCCGACCCCGACCTGCTGCCGCTGGAAATCGCGCAGCCTTGGGTCGACAGCATAGCCGCAAGCATGCCCGAACTGCCCGACTCCAAGAAGGCGCGCTTCATGGCGGATTACGGGCTGACTGACTATGACGCCAGCGTGCTGACCGCCGAACTGGACTCCGCGGTGTTCTTTGACGCGGTGGCCCGTGGCCGCGACGGCAAGATGGCCGCCAACTGGGTCATCAACGAGCTTTTTGGCCGCCTGAAAAAGGAAGGCCACGACATCACCGAAAGCCCGGTTTCGGCGGTCCAGCTGGGTGGCATCGTCGATCTGATCAGCGATGGCACCATTTCGGGCAAGATTGGGAAAGACCTGTTCGAGATCATCTATAC
>JBATAV010000749.1:0-4122 GCA_049662025.1 Paracoccaceae bacterium
CCTGCAGATAAACCTCGTCGCGCCTTGCATCCTCCAGCACCGTCAGCGGCCGGGGCAGGCCATGGGCCAGCGCCTCAAGTCGTGTCACCCCCAGCGCCGGAATGCCCAGGGCCAACGCAAAGCCCCGCGCCGCCGCCACGCTGATCCGCACCCCGGTGAAATTCCCCGGCCCGGTGCCCACGCCCAGCGCATCCAGATCACGCCAGCCAATGCCGCCTTCGGCCAGCAGCTCTTGCAGCATCCCGATCAACCGCTCGGCCTGACCCTTGGCCATCTCTTCCCGCCGCGAAACGCAACGCCCCCCCGGCAAAAGCAAAGCGGCGGCGCATTGCGCCGCCGATGTGTCGAATGCCAGAACCGTCTCAGGCGGCAACGGGCCGCACCTCGGTCACCTCGGGGATATAGTGCCGCAACAGGTTCTCGATCCCCATCTTCAGCGTCAGCGTGCTGGAGGGGCACCCCGCGCAGGCGCCCTGCATGTGCAGATAGACCACGCCGCGGTCAAAGCCGTGAAAGGTGATGTCGCCACCATCCTGCGCTACCGCCGGGCGGACGCGGGTATCCAGCAACTCCTTGATCTGGCGCACGATATCGGCATCTTCGCCAGAGTGTTCGGCATGGCCGCCGCCCGACTGCTCGCCCTCGATCACCGGGGCGCCAGACTGATAGTGCTCCATGATGGCGCCGAGGATCGCGGGCTTGATGTGCTGCCATTCGGCCGCCTCATCCTTGGTCACGGTCACGAAATCGGTGCCGAAGAACACCCCCGTCACGCCACCCGCCGCAAAGATGCGCTTGGCCAGCGGCGATTTTGCCGCCGCCTCGGGGGCCGGGAAATCGGCGGTGCCTGCCTCCAGCACGGTCTGGCCGGGCAGGAATTTCAGCGTTGCGGGGTTCGGGGTGGATTCTGTCTGAATGAACATCTTGGTATCTCCGACCATTACACTCGGATATGCGCTCCGACCGGCGTCATGTCAAGGATAGGGGCCCATTCGGTCGCAGGCTCAGGCCCGGTCGGACCCGAAATAGGCGTACATCTGCTCCAGCGCCGACAGCGACCGCAAGGGCAGGCTGCGCAACAGCGCGCGCTCGTCGGCATGATAGGAGATAGCCGGGGAATTCAGGGGTTTGGGGGCAACAGCCATGGGAGTGGTCCATTCAATGCAGGCGCCTCCCTGAGGTGGACTATGCTGCACTGCAGCATCTGCCGCAACCCTCGCCATTGCCGCACCACCATGCGGCCTTTGCATGGCTTGGGCCGCACTTTCAGTTGAAGACAGCCCAGCCCGCGTACAGCACCATCGCCCCGACGATGCAGGCCACGGCCAGGGATCCCAGATCCTTGGCATCCTTGGCGAATTGCGACCAGCCCGGCGACAGATGGTCGACCAGCACCTCGATCGCGGTGTTCAGCGCCTCTACCGCCACCAGCACCAGAATCAGCCCGGCAAAGCCCAGCAGCTCGGCCCATCCGGCGCCCAGAAGTCCCAACCCCGCCAGCGCCACCAGCCCCAACCCGGTCTCCTGCCGGAACGCGCTTTCGCGCATCAGCCGCCTCAGCCCCGCCGCCGAATAGCTGGCGGCAGCCAGGAAATGGCCGATCCCTGTCTTGCGTGTCGGCTTTTGCATCAGCTGCTGCTCCCCCGGCATCCGGCAGTCAGATCCAGCGCAGGAACCCGCGTTTCGGTCTCCACGTCCACCAGCCCCAGCACGGTCGAGAACATGTCGTCATGGCTCAGCGCTTCATCCTTGCGGGCGGCCAGACAGTCGGCGGTCACGCCCAGCTTTTTCTGGAACCGCTCGGCCATCCAGATCACCATCGGCACCCTGATCTGCTCTTCAGGCGCCATGAACCAGGGTGCGCCATGCAGATACAACCCGGATTCGCCCAAGCTTTCGCCGTGGTCCGAGACATAGAACATCGCCGGAATCACCCGGTCCTCGGCGTTCAGGATGTCGATCGACTGCGCCATCACCCAATCCATGTAGAGAATGGTATCGTCATAGGCGTTGCGCAGCTCCTCGGCAGAGCATTCGGTCAGCTCGGGCCGCGCGCAGGCGGGCTTGTAGCCGTCGAACCCCTCGGGGTAGCGCAGGTAATACGACGGCCCGTGGCTGCCGATCTGGTGGAACACCAGCACGGTGTCCCCGGTGATCGTCGCGGCCTTGTCGCGCAGGAAATCCAGATAGACCAGATCGGTGCATTCGCCGCGCCCGCAGGCCTCGGGCAATGGGTGGTCCTCGATCATGAACCCCCTGGCATCGGCGCGGTCGGCGATGTTCTTGTCGCCGGTGTTGTTGTCCCACCATTCCACCCGAAAGCCCGCATGCTTCAGCACATCCAGCAGGTTCTCGTTCGACAACCCGCCGTCAAAGGAATACTCCGCCCGGCTCAGATGCGAGAACATGCAGGGCAGCGAGGTTGCCGTCGCCGTGCCGCAAGAGGTGACATCGCTGAAATTCACCACACCGCGCGCCGCCAACTCGGGCGAGGTGTCGCGCGCATAGCCGTTCATCCCCCAGTTCTGCGCCCGCGTCGTCTCGCCCGCCCAGATCAGCAGCAGCACCGGCTTGCCGGCCCTGGCAAGATACGGCCCCGGCGTCGCATCGCGGCCATAGGGCGCCAGCACGATCTTCGATGATTTCACCATCATCCGGGCAAAGCGCATGGCCCCCGACAGCGGCGCCATCGGCTGTTGCGCGGCCAGAATCTCCCTATGCTCGCGCAGGGTGGTCATATAGGTCTTTGCGTCGCTCAGCATCAGCAGGGCGAACAGCGCGAAACTCGTGGCCACGGTGACCAGCCAGCCAAAGGCGGCCCGCACCAGCCGCGGGCTGCGGCGCACCCGCACCCACAGGACCAGCGCCGCGGGCAGCACGCCCAGAATGAAGACATGACTCAGGAACGGCAGGGTGATCAGGTGCTTCGATTCCGCCGCCGTGGTCACCATGGCGTTCTGGATCATGTCGCGGTCGATGGTGATGCCCAGGCGGTCCTGGTAAAAGCTGGTCACCGCCCCGATCAGCAGCAGCGCCACCAACACCGGCTTTTGCAGCCGCCGCACCGCGACCAGGGTGATCACCAGCATCAGGAAGACGAAGACCATCGCCGCGAAGACGAACCCGGTCAGCGGATGACCGAGGAACGGCAGCGACACGCGGCTCCAGAAGGTCGCGTTATGGGCCAGCATGATGAACAGGCCAGCGGCGACGTTCAGCGCCAGAGGCGAAAACATCGGTCGCCAGTGGCGGGCGGTCTCGGCGGTGCTGGCTGTCAAGATCAAGTCCCGGTCGTTGGGGCAGGGTGCTGCGGCGCCATGCCGCAGGGGCGGCGGCGGGCCTGCCTCATATAGGCGGTGTTTCCGGCACTGCCAACCGGCGCGTTGGCCGGCGGACCCCTTGCCGCCCGCTCAGGTGGCCAATCCTACTGATAGCAATAAAGCGGCACCACCGCATTCGACACGCCAGCGGGCACCTCGCCCGACATGTCGCCGCCGGTTCCGTCGCCCTGCGGCCGGGCAATCCGCGATTGCGCCAGAAAGGTCAGCAATGGCCCCGAGGGCACCGCAAAGTTCATGTTCTGCGGCAGGCTGCCGGTTTCCTCCAGAATGGCCATGTCATCGACCCGGCTGACCACCACGCCGATCACCGCGCCCTTCTTGTTCAGCAAAGGCCCGCCCGAGTTGCCGGGCTGCACCGGGGCGGTGATCATCACCCGGTTCGACGACCCGTCAATGCCGCGCAGCGCGCTGACGTTGCCGCTGGTCACCGTCAGGCCCTGATCAAGGCTGGTGTAATAGGGATAGCCCAGCGCCGTCACCGCCTCGCCCAGCTTGGGCACCTCCAGCGCCGACAGCTTCAGCCAGACACCGGTATCGGTGGCCCCCGACAAGACCGCAAGATCCAGCGACGAATCCGAGGCCACCACATCCAGCGGCGTGCCGTCGATCATCGCCATGGCGCCACAGCCGTCCACCACATGGGCGGCCGTCACCAGCATGGTGGGGGTGATGTAGAACCCGGTGCCCGAGCCTTTCAGCGTGCCGGTCACCTTGTCGCGCGGCGCACTCGGCTCGGGGGTCGGGGCCGCACCAGCGGCGCCTGGGTCTGTCGGCGCCGGGG
>JBATAV010000750.1:0-2463 GCA_049662025.1 Paracoccaceae bacterium
ACCAGGAAATCCGAGGCGCCGTTGATGACCTTGGGCTGATCGGTGAAATCGGCGGTGGAGTTGACAAAGCCGGTCAGCTTGACGGCCCGGACAAGGCGCGAAAAATCGCCGCCGCAGGCGCGTTTCAGCTGCGCGAGCAGCGCGATGGCGCAGCGTTTGGCGGCCTCTGCCCCCTGTTCGACGGCCATGTCTTCACCCAGCCGCCCCTTGATCAACCCGCCGGCATCCTGACTGATCTGGCCCGAGACATGCACCAGATTGCCGACCACGACGAAGGGCACATAATTGGCGGCAGGGGCCGGGGCGTCGGGCAGGGTGACGCCAAGTTCGGCAAGGCGGGCTTCGATGGTGGTCATGGGTTCCTCGCGTTTCGGTTCGGGCGGTGCCGGTGTCAGCTTTCGCGGAAGGCGCGGCTGAAATAGTCGGTGAAGGGTTTCAGCAGATAGGCCAGCGGGGTGCGCGCCTCGGTCTGGATGAAGGCCTCGACCGGCATGCCAGGCAGCAGCGTCTGGCCGTTCAGCTTGGAAATCTCGCCTTCGTCCAGCATGATTTCGGCCCGGTAATACGAGGCTTTGGTGGCCTGATCGGTAAAGGAATCGGCCGAAACCACCGTGACCTTGCCCATCAGATGCGGCGTCGTCCGGCTGGAGAAGGACGAGAACACCAGTTCCACCGGCTGGCCGACATGGACCTGATCGACATGAATCGGCGCGACCTGTGCGGCGATCACCAGCGGGCGATCCTGCGGCACCAGAAACAGCAGCGGGTCGGCGGGCCGGATCACCGCGCGCGGCGTGGTCACCGCAAGGCCCAGAACGATCCCGGAAACCGGCGCGCGGATGTCCAGCCGCTCGATCTGCTCGTCCAGCGCGCGCCGCCGTTCGGCCAGCTCCATCAAAGTGGGGCCGATGTCGCGCAGTTCTTTCTCGGCATCTTCGGTCCGGGCGCTGGCCAGGCGGGTGATTTCCAGCTCGATCTCGGTCCTGCGGCCTTCGGCCTGGGCGCGGTTGGCCGTCAGTTCGCCCGCCGATCCCATCAGCCGCGCCTCTTCGCGTTGCAGCGCCAGCACGGTAGAGGCCTGCGCAAGCCCCTTGTCCAGAAGCCCCTGCTGGTTGGCCAGTTCGGTCTTGATCAGGCCAAGCTGGGTTACAAGCGCGGCGCTTTGCGCATCGACCCCGTCGATCTGCGACTGGATCTGCGCGATCCGGCGGCGCAGCTGTTCGGTCGTGGTCGAGGAATTCTCCAGCCGGGCGGCGAACAGCCGGTTCTGGCCGTCGATCAGCTCGGCGACGGCAGCGTCGGTTGCGGCCAGCGCGGTCAATTCGTCGGGGTAGATCGGGGCTGCGACTTCATCGCGCTCGGCCAGAAGGCGGGCGCGCCGCGCCATCAGTTCCTGCAACTGGCCAACCACGATCGTGCGTTCCGACTGGATGAGCGAGCCGTCCAGCCGGATCAGGATATCGCCCGCAGCGACGGTCTGCCCCTCGATCACGTTGATCTCGGCGACCACACCGCCATCGGGGTGCTGCACGACCTGGCGGTTCAGTTCCACCTCGATGCGGCCCGAGGCGACGATGGCGCCCGACAGCGTGGTCATCGTGCCCCAGACCCCGAAACCGGCCAGCAGAACGAAGATGGTCAGCAGGCCCAGGGCGATGGGGCCACGGGTCGACCAGAACGGACGCGCGCTCATGCCACTCCTCCGGGGGTCACGGCGCGGGCGATGTCACCGGCGTTCTTCACCATCTCGCGCAGCACCTGATCGCGCGGACCAAAGGCCGCGACCGCGCCTTCGTTCAGCACCATCAGCACATCGCATTCCTGAATGGCGGCGGGGCGGTGCGCCATGATCAGCACCGAGCGCCCGTTGGCCTTTGCCACCTTGATCGCATGGTTCAGCGCCATCGAGCCGTCGTTGTCGAGGTTCGAGTTCGGCTCGTCCAGCACCAGGAATACCGGGTCGCCGAAAAGTGCCCGCGCCAGCCCGACGCGCTGGATCTGGCCGCCCGACAGGCGCCCGCCCATGGTGGCCACCTCGGTATCATAGCCCTGCGGCAGTGCCTTGATCAGCTCATGCGCGGCGGCCTGCTCGGCGGCGGCCATCACGGCGCTGTCTTCGGCATTGCTGTCCAGCCGGGCGATATTGGCGGCAATGGTGCCGTCAAACAGGCTGACCCGCTGCGGCAGATAGCCGATATAGCTGCCCAGGGTGTCGGGGTCGTACTGGTCCAGCGTGGCGCCATCCAGCCGGATCGTGCCCGCAGCCGGCGGCCAGACCCCGATCAGCGCCCGCGCCAGCGACGACTTGCCCGAGCCGGAAGGCCCGATGATCCCCAGCGCCTGCCCCGGTTGCAGGGTGAACGAAACGCCGCGCAGCACGGGCTTTCCCTCGCCCGGCACCACCAGGGTCAGGTTGCGCACCTCCAGCCGTGCGGCGGGGCGGGGCAGGGCGGTGCGCGGCAC
>JBATAV010000751.1:0-2802 GCA_049662025.1 Paracoccaceae bacterium
CAGATAGGGCGCCGCGCCCTCGGGCGGCAAGGGCGCATGCACCCCGATTCGTCCGACCTTGCCCGGATCGCGCATCAGCGACTTGGCAAAGACCGGCTTGCCCTCGCCGCGCCGCGCCGCCCGCTCCGCCTGCACGAACTGCCCACTCACCGGCGCGTCCTCATACCCCAGGTGCCCCCCCGGCCCGAACACCCGCCACGGCACCGAGATCACCTCCACCCCCTCAGACCCCGCCGCCACCAGCGCCGAAACCGAACCATCGCCGACATGCACCACCAGAAACTCGTCGGCATCGCAGACCCACAGCCAATCCGCCGCCGCCACCTCGGGCAAGGCCCGCACCTGCCGGAACGCCGCGCGCTGAATGGATGTGCCCGCCTTCAGTGTCTCATGATGCCGCGCCAGCCCCAGCGCCTGCAATCGCAGCACCATCGCATCGGTGCCATCGGCGCAATCATTGGTGCAGATCACCAGGTCGTCGAACCCCAACGCCTTGTGATGCGCCACCCATTCCAGCAGGAACGCGCCCTCGTTCTTCATCGTGCTCAGCACCGCAAAGCGCGTCACGGCTTGCGCCTTTTCAAATACTCCCGCCGGAGGCATCCGGATGTCCGACTGGTGCGCCGCCAAAGGATCAATGCTCGGCTTCCCCCTCGAATTCGACGGTGAAGAAGAAATCCGCCGGCACGTCGCGCTCATGCAGATCCTGTGGAATGACCGATGGTCCGGCGTTGAACACCGCCGATCCGAAATGCGCCTGCATCCGGCACAAGCGCTCCATCCGGTCGCCGGTCAACTCGCCATAGAACGGCTCGTAATTCTCGGTCGCGCGCAATTCGGTAATCTTGTCGCGGTGACAGGCGACCGCATGCGCATGCGCTGCGGCAATCTCGGGGTCGGCCATCAGCCGGTCAACCTCGGCCCTCAGGGCAGGGATCATCCGCCGGATCGAGAGGTCTTCTTCGGCATTGTGGTTCATCCGAAACCAGTAGTTCAGCCCCTGATCGCGGTCGACATGGTTCACCCTGCCGCGGTCACGTTTCACCAGGAAAGACTCCGCCGACCGCACCGCGTAATGGTTCAGCTGCACCCAATCGTAACCATAGGTCTCCAGCGTCGACCGCCAGCCGTTGCGGAACATCTCTTTCGGCATCGCGCGCCCCGACCCGTTCAGCCAGCGTACCTGATCCCAGAGATCCGGCTTCAGCCCCTTGGGCCGATGCACCCCCAGCTTCTTGTAGATCTCGATATTGCGAAACAGCGTCTTGAAGCCCCAGGCCTGATGCGGCTTGCGTACCACTTCAGGGGCGCATCGGGTGAACTGATCCAGCAGGAAGGCGTCGGCATAGTCATGCACGTCGGAATTGCCGAACAGCCGCCAGGTCAGTGCGATCATGTTGGCGCCCGGCATCGCGGCCTCCATCGCGGCATAAAGTGCTGCCAGCGTGCCGTCGCCGATCTTCACATCAATGAACTCATCGACATCCATGCAGATGCCCCAGGCGCAATCCTGGATGATCGGTTCGGCCTCGGCGGCCTGCAAGGCGGCGTGCTGCGGCTTCAGGTCCATCTCGCGGAACGGGTTTTCGCGCCACTGGCACAGGCCCTTTGCCTGCAACATCTGCAGCATCGTGTCGGTGCCATCGGTGCAATCATTGGTGTAGATCAGGAAATCATCCACCCCGATCGCCCGGTGATAGGCCAGCCATTCCAGAATGAACGGCCCTTCGTTCTTCATCGTGGTAACAATCGCCGTCCGCCCCGCCCTGTGCGCCAGAGCCTCTGCCGCCTTGGCCTTCGAGGCCGGAGGCCGCACCGGTTTTGCCCCCAGCGCCTCGGCCAGCGCCAAAAGCCCCTCATCCTCGATCAGCGACGTCTTGGGCGCCAGCGGCACGCCCGCATCCCCCTGCACCCGCAGCGCCATGGCGCGGTAAAACGGCAGGGCGGTCCTGGGGCTGGAATAGGCGATCCGCGTCTGCCGCCAGGTCTTCTCCAACCCCAACCCGGCAGGAGAACAGGCCCAGCGGGCCGAGCCGCGGGTGGCGTCAAACGGGCGGCAGATATGGTCGCCGAAGGCAGGCTCTGCCCCCGGCCGCACCCGCCAAGGGTAAATCCGCCGACCCGCCAGCATGATAATTCCGCTTTCCACCGCCATATCAAATATATGCGAGGCGTTCTTCGCGCGCACCGGCAAGATGTCGCAAGCCTCCAGACTGACCACCGCCCGCGCCGCCGCCAGATGCCGCCACTTCATCCATTCATAAAGGATGCCTTCGCCCAGAGGCGCGCGCCAGGCATCCGGGCCAGGCTCTGCCATCCGGTCCTTGCCCGGCGCATCCGGGGCCTGCCAGGGATGCGTCTCCGCCGCCTGATTGTCCTTGCCCGAGGGCAGGGCCAGCGCCACCACACGGCACACAACCCGCCCCGCCAAAGCCGCCTTCAGCCCTGCCGAAAATGCCGATGCCTCCGCCGCATCCCCCGGCGCCCGGTTCACCACCAGCACCGCCTCGGCGCCGTGATGCAGCGCGTGATACAGCACACCCTCGGCCACCTGGGCCACCGTCTCCCCCACCCGCATCAGCAACAGCACATTCAGGCCGGCAAACTCCGCCGTTTCCGCCGCCGCCACCGGCACCACCAGCGCGCCGCCATCGGCCAGCGGCAAGCGAAAACCGCCCACGCGCCCCGGCACCACCACCATAACCCCGCCGGAAATCTCGCGCCGCTCCTCGACGCCCGAAGGCGCCACCGCCGCCGCATCGCAACTGCCGCCAAAGAACAGCCGCACCCGACCGTCATCGC
>JBATAV010000752.1:0-6411 GCA_049662025.1 Paracoccaceae bacterium
CCCACGCGCCCCGGCACCACCACCATAACCCCGCCGGAAATCTCGCGCCGCTCCTCGACGCCCGAAGGCGCCACCGCCGCCGCATCGCAACTGCCGCCAAAGAACAGCCGCACCCGACCGTCATCGCGGAGCAGCCCGTCGAGAAACCGGGGCAGCCCCGCCACCCCCGTCAGATAGGACGGCACCCCGCCCTGATGATCACCGCCCGAAACCATGACGATCTTTCGTTGCCGCCTTCGCCCTTGCTAGCACGAAGCCCCGGTCTTTCCCACAACCCCTGCCGCCGCGCGGGAAAAGTGTTGCCCGCCCGACTCGCCCCAGCACACACCGGCGCATCCGCCGCCGCTTTCCCCCTTCGCCTTCCCGCCTCAGCCCGCTATTGTCGGCGCAACGGAAACAACTGGGCTGCACCCGCCATGACCCCCGAATATCAGGTCGCCGCCCTCTGGATCGGTGGCCCGCTGAGCTTTCTTGAACAGCTTTGCCTGATTTCTTTTGTCCACGCAGGCCAGCACATCAAACTTTATACCTATGAAGATGTGGCGAACGTGCCCCCGGGGGTCGAGGTCGCCGATGCCAACACCATCCTGCGCCAGTCGGGCTATCTGAAACACTCCAAGACCGGTTCGCCGGCGCTGCATTCCGATGTGTTCCGCTATCACCTTCTGACGAAATGCGACCGCACCATCTGGGCCGATACCGATGCCTATTGCGTGAAACCCTTCACCACGGCGAACGGCCATTTCTACGGCTGGGAATCGTGGAAACACATCAATGGCGGCGTTCTTGGCTTTCCCAAAGACAGCGACACGCTGGGCCGCCTGCTGGAGCATACCGCCGACGAATACACCATCCCCACCTGGTATGACGACGCCTATACGCGCGAGCTGCAAGAGGCCGCCGCCGCCGGCAACCCGGTGCATGCCGCCGATCAGCCCTGGGGGGTCTGGGGCCCGCATGCCCTAACCCACTACCTGCATGAAACCGGCGAGGTGAAATACGCGCTGCCCCCCGTCGCGCTTTACCCGATCCACTACAAGGACCGCCGCAAGATCCTGCGCCCGAACTGGGACGCATCGGAATGCATCAAGGACGAGACCTTTTCGATCCACTTCTACGGCCGAAGGATGCGGCGCCGCCTTATCACCAACGAAGGCGGTTTCCCGCGCCCGCGCAGCCTGTTCGGCCAATTGCTGAAACGCCACGGCATCGACCCACGGCTGGCGCCGATCCCGCTGAAACCCGGCGATCCGGGCTTTGGCCGCGATGACGACGACGATTCGGACGATTGAGTTGCCGTTTCGCGACCATTCCTGACCGGTTTCGTTGGAAGACGCTTGGAAGACGCCCGGAAGACGTTCGCAAGACCGCCGTTTTTCGCACAAACCCTGCAAAACCCATGATCTGCCGGAATAGATGAACGCCCCGTGCGCAGGGCACCGGGCGTTGCGGGGTGGTGAAGGGCAGGGTGTGCCCGGCAGCCGGTCAGAAAAACGCCTGCAACCCGGTGATCGCCCGGCCCAGGATCAGCGCATGCACATCATGCGTGCCCTCATAGGTGTTCACCGTTTCCAGGTTCACCATGTGGCGCATGATCTGGAAATCTTCCTGAATGCCGTTGCCACCATGCATGTCGCGCGCCCAGCGGGCCATCTCCAGCGCCTTGCCGCAATTGTTGCGCTTGATGATCGAGATCATCTCGGGCGCCGCATTCGACTCGTCCATCAGACGGCCCACCCGCAGACAGGCCTGCAGGCCCAGCGAGATTTCGGTCATCATATTGGCCAATTTCAGCTGAAAAAGCTGTGTCTGTGCAATGGGTTTGCCGAATTGCTTGCGGTCCAGCCCATAGCCGCGCGCGGCCTGCATGCAGAACTCGGCCGCGCCCATCACCCCCCAGGCAATGCCATAGCGCGCCCGGTTCAGGCAGCCGAACGGCCCCTTCAATCCCTCGACGAACGGCAACAGCGCGTCTTCGCCGACCTCGACGTTGTCCATCACGATCTCACCGGTGATCGAGGCCCTGAGGGACAGTTTGCCCCCCACTTTCGGCGCCGTCAGCCCCTTGGTGCCCTTCTGCAGCACAAAGCCCTTGATCTTGCCGCCATGCGCCTCCGACTTGGCCCAGACCACGAAGACATCTGCAATCGGCGCGTTGGAAATCCACATCTTCGCGCCGTTCAGCACATAGCCATTGGCGGTCTTCTTCGCCGTGGTCTTCATCCCTGCCGGGTCCGATCCGGCATCCGGTTCGGTCAGGCCGAAACAGCCGATCCATTCCCCGCTTGCCAGTTTCGGCAGGTATTTCTTGCGTTGCTCTTCCGTGCCATAGGCATAGATCGGATACATCACCAGACTGGATTGCACGCTCATCATGCTGCGATAGCCGCTGTCCACCCGCTCGACTTCCCGCGCCACCAGCCCATAGGCCACGTAGGACGCGCCCAAGCCGCCGTATTCCTCGGGCACCGTCACGCCCAGCAGGCCCATCTCGCCCATCTCGGCAAAGATGCCGGGGTCAGTCTTTTCCTCGCGGTAGGCGGCAATGACGCGGGGTTGCAGCTTTTCCTGCGCATAGTCCCGCGCGCCATCGCGCAGCATCCGCTCTTCCTCGGTCAGCTGGTCGTTCAGGCGAAAGGGATCTTCCCAGTCAAAACGGCCCAGATCGGGGGCATCCTTGGCTTTCAGCTTGGGCCTGTCAGTCATGGCGGAATTCCTTTGCGTTCGCGGTGGCAACCAATTCTTCAGCATCCTTGCATGAAATCGCCAAATCCCCTATCGAAACGGCGTAAGGAAAATATGAGGAAACCTCATAAATGCTTCCCCGCCGCTACCTGCCCTCGATCCCCTCTCTGCTGGCGCTTGAGGCGCTGGACCGCCTCGGCACCGCCTCTGCCGCCGCGGCAGAGCTGGCGCTGACCCAGGGCGCGATTTCCAAGCAATTACAAGTGCTTGAAGGCCAACTTGGGGTTTCCTTGCTGATCCGCGAGGGCAAGCGGCTGATCCTGACCCCCGCCGCCCGCGATTTCGTCTCCCAGGCCCGCAAGGCGCTGAAAACGCTGACAGATGCCTCGCTCAGCTTGCGCGCCAATCCCAAGGGCGGTGCCCTGAACCTGGCTATATTGCCCGCCTTCGGCATGCACTGGCTGGCACCCCGCCTTGTCAGCTTTTCCCGCGCCCACCCCGAAGTGACGGTGAACCTTTCGACTCGCCTGCGACCCTTCGACTTCGGCCCCACCGCCTTTGATGCCGCCATCCACTACGGCCGCCGGGATTGGGCCGGAGTATCATATCTGAAACTCATGGATGAAGAGATCATCGCCGTCGCCGCCGCCTCGCTTCTGTCAATGCCGCTTGCGCGCGCCGAGGCGGTGCTGGAGCATCCGCTTTTGCAACTGGAAAGCCGTACTGGCGATTGGGGCCGTTGGCTCTCCCACCACGGCATCACCGGCCAGCGCCCGCCCGCCATGCTGTTCGACCAGTTCGCCACCATGGCCCAGGCGGCGATTCACGGCCTTGGGCTTGCGCTTTTGCCCACCTTTCTGATCGAGGAGGACCTCGCCAGGGGCCGACTCGTTCCCGCCTTTGGCCCCTCCGTCCGCGCCATTGGCTCTTATTTCCTGACCTGGCCTGCCAATCGCCCCGAACGCGCGCCGCTGACCTCGTTTCGCACCTGGCTTGCCGCCGAATCCCAAGACCCTGGTCACAAGGACACATCGCCACCTTGACCTGCGCGCCTCCGCGCCTCAGCATCGCCGCGTGCAACCAGAGGACCGCATGACCGCATATCCCGACAACATCGACGGCGTCGAAACCCTGCTTGCGGGGCAGGGCTATGTTTCCAGCCGCGCGCTGGCCACCGTCGTCTTCTTGTCGCTGAAACTCGGGCGCCCACTGTTTCTGGAAGGCGAGGCGGGGGTCGGCAAGACCGAAATCGCCAGGGCCATCGCCACCGCCCTTGGCCGCCGCCTGATCCGCCTGCAATGCTATGAAGGCCTCGATGCTGCGGCCGCCGTCGCCGAATGGAACTTCGCTGCCCAGATGATCGCCATCCGCACCGCCGAGGCGCAAGGCGGTGCCGATCGCGATGCGCTGAAATCCGAACTTTTCACCGAAGATTACCTGATCGCCCGTCCGCTGCTGCAGGCCATGCGCCCGCAGCCCGGCGGCGCGCCCGTCCTGCTGATCGACGAGATTGACCGCACCGATGAACCGTTCGAGGCCTTTCTTCTGGAAGCCCTCTCCGACTTTCAGGTCACCATCCCCGAGCTTGGCACGATCCGCGCGCCGGAGCCGCCCATCGTCATCCTGACCTCGAACCGCACCCGCGAGGTGCATGACGCGCTGAAGCGCCGCTGCCTTTATCATTGGGTCGACTACCCCGGTTTTGACCGCGAACTGGCCATCCTGCGCGCCCGTGCGCCAGAGGCAAAGGAAACCCTCAGCCGCGAAATCGTCGCCTTCGTCCAACGCCTGCGCGACGAGGATCTGTTCAAACGCCCTGGCGTCGCCGAAACCATCGACTGGGCGAAATGCCTGCTAGCCCTCGACGTCATCGCGCTGTCGCCCGAGGTCATCTCCGACACCCTGGGCGCCATCTTGAAATACCAGGACGACATCCAGAAGATCGAAGGCGCCGAAGCCAAGCGCCTGTTGGAAGAGGTCCGCCGCGACCTTGCCCCGGCATGATCTTTCATCTTGGCAGAAATATTCTCGGGGGTCCGGGGGCAGACGGCCCCCGGGGCTGACGGTCCAGAGCGATGGCCCGCCATAGCGACCTTTCCCTTCCCGATGACGGCAAGCTGGCCGAGAACATCGCTCATTTCGCCCGCGCGTTGCGCAAGGCGGGCCTGCCGATCGGCCCCGGTCGCACGCTTGACGCCGTGCGCGCCGTCGCGGTCGCCGGTTTTGATCGCCGCGAGGATTTCTACCACACCTTGCAGGCCGTCTTCGTCAGCCGCCCCGAAGAGCGCGCGGTCTTCGCCCAGATCTTTCGGCTGTTCTGGCGCGACCCGCGCTATCTTGACCATATGATGAGCCTGCTGTTGCCGCAGATCAGCGGCGGGCAGGAGGACCGGCCCGCCTTGGCCGCCGAAAAACGCGCCGCCGAGGCGCTGCTGGACGGTCAGTTGCCCCCCGCGCCCGATCTGGACGAAGCGCCCGATCAGATCGAGATCGACGCCAGCTTCACCATGTCCAGCGAAGAGCGGCTGAAGACGCTGGATTTCGAACAGATGTCGACGACTGAGATCGCCGAGGCCAAGCGGATGCTGGCGCGGCTTGCCCTGCCGGTGAAGCCGCTGATCACCCGCCGCGCCCGTGCCGCCAGCTTTGGCACGGCCATCGACATCCGCCGCACCCTGCGCGACAGCCTGCGCCGGGGTGGCGAGATCGCAGGCCTCGCCCGGAAAAAGCCCGTCACCCGCTGGCCGAACCTGATCGTGCTGTGCGACATCTCGGGCTCGATGTCCGATTACAGTCGCATGGTGCTGCACTTCGTTCACGCCGTCGTCAACCAACGGGGGCAGGGCTGGGCGCGGGTGCATGCCTTCACCTTCGGCACGCGGCTGACCAACATCACCCGCCACCTGCGCGCCCGCGACGTCGATGCCGCCCTGAAGGCCGCAGG
Organism: Paracoccaceae bacterium; assembly: GCA_049662025.1. Lineage (GTDB taxonomy): Bacteria > Pseudomonadota > Alphaproteobacteria > Rhodobacterales > Rhodobacteraceae > Pseudogemmobacter. The sequence goes on from JBATAV010000752.1 coordinate 5,630, forward strand.
GTCCGAGGCGCAGGATTGGTCGGGCGGCACCCGCATCGGCGCCAGCCTTCATGCCTTCAATCGCGACTGGTCGCGCCGGGTGCTGGGGCAGGGGGCGGTGGTTTTGCTGATCACTGATGGCCTCGACCGCGACGATACCGCCCAGCTGTCGCGCCAGATCGAGCGCCTGCACCTGTCGTGCCGCCGCCTGATCTGGCTGAATCCGCTTCTGCGCTGGACCGGTTTTGCCCCCAAGGCCCAAGGCATCCGCGCCATGTTGCCGCATGTCGACAGTTTCCGCGCCGGCCACTCCATCGCCTCGCTTGAAGCCCTTGGCCGCGCCATCAGCGACCCGGGCGATGGCGGCGAGAAGGCCCGGCTGATGGCGCTGATCACAGCCTGACGGCAATCCTCCGCCGTCCCGCACGCCAGCTGAAGTCGGGTTTCGCCATTGATATGGTATAGCAAGGCCCCCCGCCCTAGTGTCCGCGCAGGATCAATGGCGCGAAGGGGCGGGAATCGTCTTGCCCCCGGCGCGCTGCACCAGAAGAAGGATTGGGAATGCGCAAGCTTCTGACCTCCACCACCGCCCTTGCCGTCGCACTTTCGTCGTTCCAGACCATGCCCGCGCGTGCCCAGACCCTGACCGAAGATGGCTCGGTCCTGGCCCCGGATGGCAGCGTTCTGTGCGTGCCGACCGCTGAAGAAGCCTGCGATCTGGAGGCGATCACCAAGCTGGTGAAAGACGCCGAAGCGGCAGCCGCCGCAGCAGCAACCGCGGCCACCGCCGAAGCCGAAGCCGC
>JBATAV010000753.1:0-6659 GCA_049662025.1 Paracoccaceae bacterium
GGCAGCCTGACGCCGGATGACGCCGTGGCCTATGCCGCGCGCATCCTGCAGGACCAGCTTGGCGTCTTCGTCAACTTCGACGAGCCGGAAGCGGCGAAGTCGGGTGAAGTCGATGCGGGTCTGGAATTCAACCCGCTCTTGCTGAAGAAGGTCGACGAGCTGGAGCTTTCGGTCCGGTCCGCCAACTGCCTGAAGAACGACAACATCGTCTATATCGGCGATCTGATCCAGAAAACCGAAGCCGAGATGTTGCGCACCCCGAACTTTGGCCGCAAGTCGCTGAACGAGATCAAGGAAGTGCTTTCGGGCATGAGCCTGCATCTTGGGATGGACGTCGAGGACTGGCCGCCGGAAAACATCGAAGACCTCGCCAAGCGGTTCGAGGATCAATTCTGATATGCAGGATGGGCAGTATTGCCCATCCGACGAAAATGCCCGCTGATGCGGGGAAAACATGGGCATGAAGCCCCAAGGTGAGCGGGACCAATCGTAGGCCCTGCCGGACAAAGCAAAACACGCGAATAGGAGATTCCCATGCGTCACTCCAGCGGCTACCGCAAGCTGAACCGCACCCACGAACACCGCAAGGCGCTGTTCGCCAACATGTGCGGCAGCCTGATCGAACATGAGCAGATCAAGACCACGCTGCCCAAGGCCAAGGAACTGCGGCCGATCATCGAAAAGCTGATCACGCTGGCCAAGCGCGGCGACCTGCATGCCCGCCGTCAGGCCCAATCGGCCCTCAAGCAGGACATGCACGTTGCCCGCCTGTTCGAAATTCTCGGACCGCGCTACAAGGACCGTCAGGGCGGCTATGTCCGCGTTCTGAAGGCCGGCTTCCGCTATGGCGACATGGCGCCGATGGCGATCATCGAATTCGTCGACCGCGATCCGAACGCCAAGGGTGCGGCCGATCACGCCCGGACCGAAGCCGCCGAGGGCTGAGTTTTCAGTTCGCGACGGCATGGACAATTCGAAGGCCCGCCCTCTCGGCGGGCTTTCTTGTTTTCGCCCCACGCGAAGCGCGAAATAAACGTCTACAGGAGAGACTGCGCCGATTCCGTTCAACGGGTCTAGCGGAGCGGCGGGCGGGTGCTTAAAGTTGCAGGCGTCTCCGCAAGAGATGGTCAGGGTTGAAGGTGCAAAAGAAGCAATTGACTGAGCTATATGAGGAACTTCACAACCTCGCGCCCGAAGGCTATGCCGTCGGGCTGCACATCCGTTTTGCCACGCCCCTCGTCTATCACAATTGCTATCCGGCCGGTTGGGTCGAGCACTACAACTCGCATTCCTATTACCTGCGCGATCCGCTGGTCTTCTGGGGGATCGGAACAACAGGGACGCGCCGGTGGAGCGAGATCCCGCTTCCCGACCCGTTCGGATTGCTGAAGAAGGCCGTCGCTTACGGGATGCGCTACGGCGCAGTGTCCTCATATGGCCCCATTACCTCGCGTTCGATGGCCGGGGTCACCCGATCCGAACGCGAGTTCACCGACGAGGAAATGGAGCGGCTTGCTGATATCACGGCGCGTCTTCATATCGCGGCCAAACCGCCGTCGGAGCTGAGCAAATCACAGATCGAAGCGCTGCAATGCATCGCCAATGGGGACCGTCACACTGCTGCTGCCGCCAAACTCGGGATTTCGGAAAGTGCGTTCAAGGCGCGGCTTGCTTCTGCCCGCGTCCGTCTCGAGGCGCGAACGACTTCAGAAGCGTTGAGAAAGGCGCGCGAGTACCGATTGCTCTAGCATGTGGCATTTCCCTCTGACCGGTTCCACCACCCCAGAAGGAGACTGCAAAATGGAAGTCACGACACTATCTTTTGAAAACCTGCACAACCACGGAGAGTTGTTCGCCAACATGTTCCGTGCCCGCCATCGGGCATTCATCGAGCACAACAAGTGGGACCTGCCCCAGGCGAACGGGATGGAGTTCGATCAGTACGACACCCCGGCAAGTCGCTGGGTCGCCGTGCATGACAACGGGCAGATTCTGGCAGGTATCCGGCTGACGCCCACAACGCACCGTTGCGGCATCTATTCCTACATGATTCGCGACGCACAGCTGGGGCTTCTCAGCAGCATTCCGTCGAATCTGCTGGATTTCGAAGCTCCGGTCGCCGACCACATCTGGGAATCGAGTCGGGTCTTCGTGTCGGAATCGGTGCCGTCCAGCATGCGGCTGCGGGTGCAGCTGCAGTTGCGCCACGAGATGGTGATCTCGGCGCGTGAACTGGGGGCGACCTCGGTCCTAGGGCTGATTCCCGAGGTGTCGCGCCGTATCGGCCGCCGCGTCGGGCTGGAATGCGAACCGGCCGGACCGATCCTGAACTTCGACGGGCTCGACTGCGTTTGCGTCTCGATCTCGTTGGCGACCAAACTGCACTAGGGGTGGTGCAGGTGGGGTTCGAGTCTTGGGGTCTTCCGGCACCGGAGGACCCCACCTTGGGGGCAACCGGGCGCACCTCGCCCGACCCGGCAAAGGCCATCGCGCTTTGCCGCAAAGCCCGCTTTTCCTATCTCCTCCATAGGCCTAATGTGCCGTCATGGCCGATCTTTTCGATACGCTTCCAACCCAGCCGGGCGGCACCGCGCCGCGCCCGTTGGCTGATCGTCTGCGTCCCCGGTCCCTCTCCGAGGTGATCGGGCAACAGGCGGTGCTGTCGCCCGAAGGCCCTCTTGGGGCAATGCTGGCGGCAAAATCCCTTTCCTCGCTGATTTTCTGGGGCCCGCCCGGCGTGGGCAAGACCACCATCGCGCGGCTTCTGGCGGCAGAGACAGATCTGGCCTTCGTGCAGATCTCGGCGATCTTCACCGGCGTGCCGGACCTGAAGAAGGTGTTCGAGGCGGCGCGCATCCGCCGCCAGAACGGGCAGGGCACGCTGTTGTTCGTCGACGAGATTCACCGCTTCAACAAAGCCCAGCAGGACGGCTTTCTGCCGCATATGGAGGATGGCACCATCCTCCTGGTCGGCGCCACCACGGAAAACCCCAGCTTCGAGCTGAACGCAGCCCTGCTCTCGCGCTCGCAGGTCATCATCCTGGAACGGCTTTCCCTGGCCGATCTGGAGCGCATTGCCCAACGGGCGGAAATGGAACTGGGCCGCGCCCTGCCGCTGACCGGCGAGGCGCGCGAGGCAATGCAGGAGATGGCCGATGGCGATGGCCGCGCGCTTTTGAACCTGATCGAGCAGGTGGCGGCCTGGAAGATCGATCATCACCTTGACCGGGACGAATTGGCCAAGCGCCTGATGCGCCGCGCCGCACGCTATGACAAATCGGGCGATGAGCACTACAACCTGATCTCGGCCTTGCACAAATCCATCCGCGGCAGCGACCCGGACGCGGCGCTATACTGGTTCGCCCGTATGCTGGAAGGTGGCGAAGACCCGCGCTTTCTGGCCCGTCGGCTGACCCGGATGGCGGTTGAGGATATCGGTCTGGCCGACCCGCAGGCGCAAGAGCAGTGCCTGCACGGCTGGCAGACCTATGAACGGCTGGGCAGCCCCGAGGGCGAACTTGCGCTGGCGCAGGCAGTGGTCTACCTGGCCCTGGCGCCCAAGTCGAACGCGGTTTACACCGCCTACAAGGCCGCGCGCGCAGCGGCCAGGGAAACCGGCAGCCTGATGCCGCCCAAGCATATCCTGAACGCCCCCACGCGGCTGATGAAGGATGTGGGCTATGGCGCGGGTTATGCCTATGACCACGACGCCGAAGACGGCTTTTCGGGGCAAGACTACTTCCCCGAAGGCATGCGCCGGCCGATCTACTACTCTCCCCCCGAACGCGGCTTTGAACGTGAGTTGAAAAAGCGCATCGATTATTTCGCCAAGCTGCGCGGCAAGCGGCAGGGCGGCGCTTGACGCCCCTGCGCCACCGCGCATAAGGGGCCACCAACCCGGAGGGCCGCATGCTGGACGATCTGGACGACATCCACCCGCTGTTTCATGGCGCCCCCTCGTCGACCGAGTTCAAGAAGCTGCGCAAGCGCATCGTGCGCGAGGTGCGCGAGGCGATTGATGCTTACGGCATGATCGAGCGCGGCGCGCGCTGGCTGGTCTGCCTTTCGGGTGGCAAGGACAGCTATACCCTGCTGGCCGCCCTGACCGAGCTGAAATGGCGCGGCCTTCTGCCGGTGGACCTGCTGGCCTGCAACCTCGATCAGGGCCAGCCCGGCTTTCCGGCGACGGTTCTGCCAGGGTTCCTGACGAAAATGGGCGTGCCGCACCGGATCGAGTATCAGGATACCTATTCCATCGTGACCTCGAAAATCGCGCCGGGCGGCACGATGTGCTCGCTTTGCTCTCGGCTGCGGCGCGGCAACCTTTACCGTATCGCGCGCGAAGAGGGCTGTTCGGCCGTGGTCCTGGGCCACCACCGTGACGACATTCTGGAAACCTTCTTCATGAATCTGTTTCACGGCGGGCGGCTGGCCACCATGCCGCCCAAGCTGGTCAACGAGGATGGCGATCTGTTCCTGTATCGCCCGCTGGCCTTCGTGGCCGAGGCCGATTGCGACCGTTTCGCCCGCGCCATGGCCTATCCGATCATCCCTTGCGACCTCTGCGGCAGCCAGGAGGGCCTGCAGCGCGCCCAGGTCAAGAAGCTGCTGGACGAATGGGAGGTTCGCAGCCCCGGTCGCCGTCAGGTGATGTTCCGCGCCCTGCAAAACGTGCGCCCCTCGCATCTGGCCGATCCGGCGCTGTTCGATTTCCTCGGTCTGGCCACTGGTCAGCCCGGAACAGATCGCGAAAATCCTAGGCAGTTTCGCTTGCCGGGTTAACGAAGCCATCAACCCTTTCCGCCTTACTTGGCGCCGAAACGCGGGTCTTCCTGCCCGTGGCTGCGGAAAGGATCGCCCCGATGCCCCAACCACACGCGCCGCTTCAGCGCCTGTCCCGCCTGCTTGGCTGGGTCCGGCGACCGGAGTTTCTGGTGTTTCTGCCGGCCATCACGCTGGCGGGCTTCTGGATGGGTGGGGAGCGTGTGCTCTTGTTGCTGGCCCTTGGTCTGCCGCTGCTTTTTGCGGTGACCGGCTCTGGCGCCGGCCGTGCCTTGTCGCAGGGGAGCCCGGGCGAGGACGCACCCTCGGTCGGGCGCGCCATATCGGCGATGGATGCGATTCTTCCTGCCTTGCAGGACAGCGGGCGCAATACCGGCTGCGTGGTGATCCAGTTCGATGATCTTGCCGACCTTCTCGACCGTCACGGCCGCTCGGCGCAGGCAGAAGTGCTGGCCCGCTGCGAAGACCGCATTCGCGGCGCTCTGCGGATGGGCGATCTGGTCGCTCAGCTTCAGGGGGGCAGCTTTGCCATTGTCCTGACGCCGGTCCGGCGGCTGGACCTTGAGACCATGGTGCAGATGGCCGCCCGCCTGCAAGAGGCTATCACTGCCCCGATCAGCCTTGGCGCCGCGCAGATCTACGTCACCTGCTCGATCGGCTTTTGCATCGGTGGCCGCTCGCCAGAAGCGACCGGACGCTCGCTTCTGGATGCAGCCCAGGTTGCGGCGGATGAGGCGTCGCGCCATGGGCCCGGCGCGATCCGGGCCTATTCGGCCGACATGACCAGAAAGCGGGCCGCGCGCGACGCGATGCGCGACCAGATCGAAGGAGCACTGGAAAACGGCCAGATCCGCCCGCATTTCCAGCCGCAGATTTCCACCGATACCGGCGAGATTTCGGGGTTTGAGGCACTGGCGCGTTGGCATCACCCGGACCGGGGCTGCCTTGCGCCGTCGGAATTCCTGCCCGCGCTGGAAGGAAACGACCTGACCGAACGGCTGGGCGAGGTGATGCTGTTTCACGCGATGACCGCATTGACCGAATGGGATCGCAAGGGGTTTCGCGTGCCCACCGTCTCGGTCAATTTCGCGGCCTCCGAGTTGCGCAACCCGCGCCTGCCCGAACGCCTGAAGTGGGAACTCGATCGTTTCGACCTGACCCCCGACCGGCTGACGATCGAGATTCTGGAAACCGTGATTGCCAATTCCGACAACGACATGGTGGTGTCGAACATTGCCGCTTTGGCGGCTCTGGGCTGCGGCATCGACCTTGACGATTTCGGCACCGGACACGCCTCGATCACCACGATCCGCCGCTTTGCGGTGCGGCGGCTGAAGATCGACCGCAGCTTCGTGACGCGGGTGGATCAGGATCGCGAACAGCAGAAACTGGTTTCGGCCATTGTTTCGCTGTCCGAACGGCTGGGTCTGGAAACCCTGGCCGAGGGGGTCGAAACCGCAGGGGAGCATGCGATGCTGTCGCAACTGGGCTGCGGTCATGTGCAGGGCTATGGGTTGGCCCGCCCGATGCCGTTTGACGAGGCCACCGAATGGATCGGTCGCCACGCCGCGCGACAGGACAGGATTCCCCGCATCGGCCTGCGTGGCTGACCGGCAATGGCCGCCACGGCAGATCGTGCCGGTGTCCACTGTGATCGGAAATCCGGCGAAACCGCTTGACCTTTGCCGCCCCCTTCTGTTCAAGCACCGCTGATCCAACAGTTGAACGGCGGTGGTCCCTATGGGTGATCAGAACAACAAGAACCTCATTCTCGCGATGGTGCTCAGCATGCTGGTCATCATGGCCTGGATGGTGCTGTTCCCGCCGCCCGAACCGGTCGTCGACCCCAACGCCCCGGTGGCCGGCCAGCCCGAGAC
>JBATAV010000754.1:0-6833 GCA_049662025.1 Paracoccaceae bacterium
GGTGACGGGTGCGCCGGTCGCCAGCGCCTGGCCCGCCAGATGCGCCAGCATCGGGCGGCCCGCCACCGGCTCGGTCAGCTTGTCGCCGGGCCCCATGCGGGATGAGGCGCCTGCGGCAAGGATCAGGATATCGGGCTGCGTCATCGCTGGTTGATGCCATGGAAAAAGGGGGGCTGTCTGCCCCCCTCGTCGCTATGCGCCTCACCCCCCGAGAATACTTCAGCCAAGATGAAGGGCCAAGGGTTCAGGCCCGCATCCTGCCGTCATCATCCCAGATCGGCTCCAGATGGACGGTGGCACGGCGACGTTCGCCGAGGATTTCGATCTCGCACTCCAGGCCATCCTTGACGGCGTCGGCGGGCAGGAAGCCCATGGCCACCGATTTGCCAGTGCAATGGCTGAAGCCGCCGGAGGTGCAAAAGCCGACGACGGCGCCGTTCAGCCAGATCGGCTCCCAAGCGACCACGTCGGCGTCTTTTGCATCGATGACGAAAGAGACCAGACGGCGTTTCGGACCGGTGGCCTTTTCCTTCATTGCAGCCGCCTTGCCGATCCAGTCCGCGGGCTTGTTCCAGGCGGTAAAGCGGTCAAGCCCGGTTTCCATCGGCGTATAGTCGGGGCTGAATTCGCGGCCCCAGGAGCCGAACCATTTGTCCAGACGCATGCTCATCATTGCGCGCATGCCGAAGGGGCGCAGGCCCAGATCCTTGCCCGCCGCAGAGAGGGTGTTCCACAGGTGGCGCACCGACATCTGGTCGCAGAAGATCTCATATCCCAGATCGGCGGTATAGCTGACCCGCTGCACGATGCAGTTGGCCATGCCCACGGTCAGGCGCTTGACGTCCATGAAAGGGAATGCCTCGGCCGAGACATCGGCGCGGGTGCAGCGGGCCAGCAATTCGCGCGACTTCGGCCCGGCGATGGTGAAGCCGGAGCGGGTGTCCGAGATGTTCTCGACCTGCACGCCCTCTGCCGCGTGCTGTTCGAACCAGCGGCTATGCCAGCCTTGGGCGCCATAGCTGCCGGTCAGCTGGAATTCGGTTTCCGACAGGCAGGACACCGTGAAATCGCCAATGATCTTGCCGCTTTCCGCCAGCATCGGCGCCAGCGACAGCCGCCCCGGTTTGGGAATCCGGCCGGCCACGATCCGGTCCAGCCAGCCCCGCGCACCTGCCCCTGTCACCCGGTACTTGCCGAAGTTCTGCAATTCGTTGATGCCGACACCGGTCCGCACCGCACGCACCTCTTGCGCCGTCGCCTCCCAGGCGTTCGAGCGTTTGAAGCTGGGCACTTCATAGCGCGGTTCCCCTGGCAGGGCGTGATAGTTCACCACTTCCAGCCCGTATTGCTGGCCCCAGACCGCGTTCATCCCGTCCCAGACCTCATACATCGGCGTGGTGCGGAAGGGGCGTGCGGCCGGGCGTTCCTCGTTCGGATAGCCGACCGAGAACCGCATCTGATAGTTCTCGATCACCTTCGGCACGGTATAGCCGGGGCTGGTCCAGGTGCCGAACCGGCTGACATCAAAGCCGCGCGGATCGCGTTCGACCTCGCCTTCGATCATCCACTGCGCCAGGGCCAGACCCATGCCGCCGCCCTGGCTGAACCCCGCCATCACCGCGCACGCGCTCCAATAGTTGCGCAACCCCTGCACCGGGCCGATCAACGGGTTGCCATCCGGCGCAAAGGTGAACGGCCCGTGGATCACCCGCTTCACGCCGCTACGCTCCAGCACCGGGAAACGGCGATAGGCGAAATTCACCGAATCCTCGATCTTGTCGAACTGCTCGTTCAGCAGCTCATGGCCAAAGTCCCAGGGCGTGCCATCGACCGACCATGGCTCGCAGGGCTTTTCATAGAACCCGATGCACAGACCCCGGCCTTCCTGCCGCAGATAGCTTTCGCCGCCGGGGTCCATCACATGCGGAAATTCCTTGCCCGATTTCAGGATATCCATGATCTCGGGAATGTCGTCGGTCACCAGATACTGATGCGCCATCGGCAACAGCGGCAGATACACCCCCGCCATCGCGCCGATCTCGCGCGCCCACAGCCCCCCCGCATTGACCAGATGCTCGCAGGTGACGGTGCCCTTTTCGGTCACCACCTCCCAACCATCCCTGGTCGGATTGGTCTCCAGCACCCGGTTGTGCAAGACGATTTCCGCCCCGCCCATCCGCGCCGCCTTGGCGTAGGCATGCGTCGTCCCCGACGGGTCAAGATGGCCATCCAGAGGGTCATACAATGCGCCGACGATGCCTTGCAGGTTCACCATCCCATAGGTGAATTTCTCGATCTCGGCCGGCCCGAGGATCTCGGTATCCAGCCCCATGTAGCGGTGCTTGGCGCGCTCGGCCTTCAGCTGCTCGAACCGCGCCTCGTTGTCGGCCAGGGTGATGCCGCCGACATGATGCAGCCCGCAGGACATGCCGGTGATCGCCTCCAGCTCCTTGTAAAGCCGGATGGTATAGCCCTGCAACGCCGCCATGTTGGTGTCGCCGTTCAGCGTGTGAAAGCCGCCCGCAGCATGCCAGGTCGACCCCGAAGTCAGCTCTGACCGCTCGATCAGCATCACATCCGACCAGCCCAGCTTGGTCAGATGATACAAGACCGAACACCCGACGACTCCGCCGCCGATCACCACCACGCGCGCATGGGTTTTCATCCAACAAGACTCCCGTTGAAACTATGGCCGCAGATTGGCCCCGGACGCCAGGCAGGTCATGCGAAGAAACGACAGAAAGTGTCGCGGACAGCCCTCGCATTTGCGCCTTGGCAAATACTCCACGGGGGAAGCGCGAATGCCCGCATTCGCGTTTGGGGGGTGTGAACCCCCCCCGCCGCAACGCCCGCCGCAACGCCCGCCCGCAGCGCCCGCCCGCATCGCTCATTTCTCGGGGATCAGACCCTTCGGCGCGAACCGCATCACGATCAGCAGCACCGCGCCCAGCGTCAGCAGCCGCATCTGCGCGGCGGTGTCCTGCAGGTGGTCCTTCAGATCGCCCGGCGGCAGCCCGGCGGTGATGTAATCCATCAGCTGCGGCCCGAGGAATTCCACCGCCAGATACAGCCAGCCAATCAGCAGCCCGCCCAGGACACTGCCCCAGTTGTTGCCCGACCCGCCGACGATCACCATCACCCAGATCAGAAAGGTGAACCGCAACGGCACATAGCTCGATGGCGTCAGCTGCCCCTCCATCGAGGTCATCATCGCCCCCGCCAGCCCCACCACCGCAGCGCCAAGAATGAAGATCTGCAGATGACGGAACTTCACATCCTTGCCCATCGCCTCGGCGGCGTTTTCATTGTCGCGGATGGCGCGCACCATGCGGCCCCAGGGGCTGTTCAGCGCGCGCTCGGTCAGCCAGATCAGCGCCAGCAGAACGACGGCGAACATCGCGCCATACATCAGCTTGACCAGAATGGTCGAGGTGTCGCCCGCATTCAGCCCCAGGCTGTCGGCCCAACTCAGAAATCCCGGCGCGCTTTGCAGATCCACCTCTTTCGGCACCGGCCAGGGGCGGGGGATGTCGATCAGGTTCTTCACCCCGCGGTCCAGCCAGTCCTCGTTGCGCAAGACCGCGATGATGATCTCGGCAATGCCCAGGGTGGCAATGGCCAGGTAATCCTCGCGCAGGCCCAGGGCGATCTTGCCGATCACCCAGGCGGCGGCGGCGGCCATCAGCGCGCCCACCGGCCAGGCCAGGATCGAATTCAGCCCCAGCCCGCCAAGATGGCCCGCCTGCGCGGGGTTGTTGGCCTCCACCGCGCTCACCGCAGGGTCAAGGATGGCACGGTAGATGAAGTAGGCGACGATCAGCACCAGCGCCACGGCCAGGTTGCGTGCCGCACCGCGCGGCAGCTTGCGCCAGGTCCAGATTGCCAGAACAAGGGCCAGCACCGCAAAGACCAGCGCGCCAAGGATGCGCGGCCCGCCCGCTGCCCAGCCCTCAGGGACAGGGTTTGACGACACCAGCACCACCGCCAGCCCCCCAAGTGCCACCGAGCCGACAATGCCGGTGGAAAACAACCCCGCATAACCCCACTGGATATTGACCCCAATCGCCATGATTGCCGACAACAGCGCATAGTTCAGGATCAGCAGGCTGAGGTTCCAGCTCTGGAACAGCCCGGTCAGGATGAACAGGGCCGAGACGCCCGCGAACATCAGCAGATTGCGGTGCCTGGTCATGTCATTTCCCCCCGAAGATGCCGTTCGGTTTCAACAAGAGCACGATGATCAGGATCACGAAACTGACCGCCACCTTGTAATCGGTCGACAGCGCCTGATAGAGGCCGTCGCCCAGCCAGTCGGGCGGCACCAGATAGCCAAGGATCTTCTTCCAGGCCGTGGTCACCAGCAACTCCGAAAAGGCGATGACAAAGCCGCCGACCACCGCCCCGAGCGGCGAGCCGAGGCCGCCGACAATGGCCGCGGCAAAGATCGGCAGCAGCAGGCCGAAGTAGACGAAGACCCGGAACGACTTGTCCAGCCCGTACAGCGTGCCCGCAATGGTTGCCAGCGCGGCGGCAATGATCCAGGTCACCGCCACCACCTTGTCGGGGTTGATGCCCGACAAAAGCGCCAGATCCTCGTTGTCGGAATAGGCCCGCATCGACTTGCCGGTGCGGGTCCTTTGCAAGAACCAGAACAGCAATCCCATGCAGATCAGCGCCACCACAACCGATACCGCCGCCGTGGTCTTGATCGCCAGGGGTTCGGCCAGCCCGGTCCAGGTCTTGAAATCGGCCGGGTTCAGCAGCATCCGCGCGCCATCGGTGAAGTTCTTCTCCGAGGTGCCGATGATCATCCGCACCAGCCCGTTCATCACGAACATCACCCCCGCCGAGACGATGACAAGGATGATCGGCTTGGCCCGTTGCTGGCGGTAAAACCGGTAGACCACCCGGTCGGTGGCCAGAAGCATCGCCGCCGTCACCGCAATGCCGAAAGGCAGCGCCAGCAGCGCCGTCGGCAGCGGCCCCGCCGTGATGCCCATCGACTGGAACCACCAGGTGAACAGGATCACGAAGGCGGTGCCGAAGGCCATGGTATCGCCATGGGCAAAGTTGGAAAACCGCAGGACGGCGAACACCAGCGTCACCCCCAGCGCCCCCAGCGCCAGCTGGCTGCCATAAGCCAGCCCCGGCACCAGGATGTAATTCAGAAAGGCCACCAGGGCGTTCAGCACATCCATCTCTCAGCCCCCCAGGAACGATTTGCGGACTTCGGGGTCGGCCAACAGCGCCTTGCCGGTGTCGGTGAACCGGTTGGCGCCCTGCACCAGCACATAGCCCTTGTGGGCAATCGCCAGCGCCTGCCGCGCATTCTGTTCCACCATCAGAATGGAAATCCCGGTGCGGGCGATCTCGATGATGCGGTCAAACAGCTCGTCCATCACGATCGGGCTGACCCCCGCCGTCGGCTCGTCCAGCATCAGCACCTTCGGCCGCGTCATCAGCGCGCGGCCCACTGCCACCTGCTGGCGCTGGCCGCCCGACAACTCGCCAGCCTTCTGAAAACGCTTTTCACGCAAAATGGGGAACAGGTCATAGACCTGCCCCATGGTCTCGGCGACCTGCCCGTCGTCGCGGATGAAGGCGCCCATTTCCAGGTTCTCCTCCACCGTCATGGTGGTGAAGATGTTGGCGGTCTGCGGCACAAAGCCCATGCCCTTGCGCACCCGCGCCTGAGGGGAAAGCCCGGTGATATCCTCACCCGCCAGCCGCACCGCGCCCTGCCGCAGGTTCAGCATCCCGAACACCGCCTTCATCGCGGTCGATTTGCCCGCGCCATTGGGGCCGACGATCACCGCAATCTCGCCCGGCTCCACCGCGATGGTGCAGCCGTGCAGGATATCGGCCGCACCATAGCCACCGGTCATCGCCTCGCCGATCAGGAAGGGCTCAGCCATGGGCGTGCTCCTGCTTCAGCTTGTTCTTCAACCCGGTGCCCAGATAGGCCTCGATCACCCGCTCGTCGTTCTTCACCTCGTCCACCGTGCCCTGCGCCAGTACCTTGCCTTCGGCCATGCAGATCACCGGATCACACAGCCGGGCGATGAAATCCATGTCATGCTCGATCACGCAGAACGTATAACCGCGCTCCTTGTTCAGCCGCACGATGGCATCGCCGATGGTGTTCAACAGCGTGCGGTTCACGCCCGCGCCCACCTCGTCCAGGAAAACGATCTTGGCATCGACCATCATGGTCCGGCCCAGCTCCAGCAGCTTTTTCTGCCCGCCCGAGATCATTGCCGCCTTCTCGTCCGCCAGATGGCTGATGGTCAGAAACTCCAGCACCTCATCGGCCTTGGCGTGGATGCGCGCTTCCTCGGCCGCCACGGCGCCGCGCGAAAAGACCGCGTTCCACAGCTTTTCGCCCGATTGCCGGGCCGGAACCATCATCAGGTTTTCCCGCACCGTCATCGAGCCGAATTCATGCGCGATCTGAAAGGTCCGCAACAGGCCCTTGCGAAACAGCACATGCGGCGCCAGCCCGGTGATATCCTCGCCATCCATCACGACCCGGCCCGAGGTCGGCGGCAGCCGCCCGGCGATCACGTTGAACAGCGTGGTTTTCCCCGCGCCATTCGGCCCGATCAGCCCGGTGATCGACCCGGTGGCAATTTCAAGCGAGGCCCCATCGACGGCATGGAACCCGCCGAAATGCTTGTGCAGCTTTTCGACCTTGATCATGTGCTTCCCCTGTCGGCCTGCCTCGATTGCCGGGGGTATTCCCCGTGCAGACGGCCCCTGTTTAAAGGCAACGGCCCGGGGCATTGCCCGGGCCGCACCATGTTGTCAAACGATCAGGTCAAGCTCAGTGGAAC
>JBATAV010000755.1:0-4229 GCA_049662025.1 Paracoccaceae bacterium
GCCTGACGGCTGGCCGGTGCGCGTGCTGGCCGGGCTGCAGGCGCTGGCGCAACTGCATGACGGAAGCCTGCTGGTGCGCGCCGATCTGGTCGAGGTCAAGGGCGTCACCGGCAACCAGCAGGCCCGCGCGCGGATCACCCAGATCCTGTCGGACAAGCTGGGCAAGGGCCAGACCTTCAAGGTCGATGTCCGCTATGACAAGGAGCTTGACCCGCTGGCCGCCCTGCCCACGCCGCAGGAATGCGCCGCCGAAGTGGCCGCCGTGGTCGCGCGCCACAAGATCACCTTTACCCCCGGTTCAGCCGAGATCGCGTCCGAGGCACTGCCTGTGATCGGCGAGCTGGCCAATGTGCTGAAGGATTGTCCCGGCCTGCAGATGGAAATCGGCGGCCACACCGACGCGCAAGGATCGGAAGGTGGCAACAAGGCCCTGAGCCAGGCCCGCGCCGAGGCGGTGCTGCTGGCGCTGCAAGGCCGCCGCGTGGACGTGTCGGGCATGACCGCCGTGGGCTATGGCGAAGGCATCCCGATCGCCGACAACGGCACCGATGCGGGCCGCGAAGCCAATCGCCGCATCGAATTCGTGCTGAAGGACGTGGCCGCGCCTGCCCCCGCCGCAGGCAGCGTCGAGGCGATGCCGGCGGGCGGCGGCGCAACCGGTGACGGTGCGGAACCCGATTTCATCGACGACACTTCGCCCTCGGTCGCGCCGACCGAAAAGACCATACGCCCGAAGCCGCGCCCCGAGAACGGCTGAGGTCAGGAAAGCCCTTATGAACCGCACCGAATTTGTCATCGCCACCGCCATCATCCTGCTTCTGGCCTTTGCCATGGGCTGGTTCACCCATTGGCTCTTGCACCGCTTTGCCCGTGTCGCGGGCAGCGATCTGGCGGAAATGGACAAGCTGGCGCAATCGCTGCACGAGGCCGAAGAGATGCGCGACCAGGCGGTGATCTATCTGGAGCAGCGCGAGGGCGAGTTGATGAACCAGATCGCCCAGACCGAGGCCGAGTTGCGCGCCGCGATGGACGGATTGCGCGACGCGCGGACCGAGGCTGAAGAGATGCGCGCCTATATCGAGCGGATGCACGCCAACGGCTGAGGCCAGCGAACCTTGCGGCGGATGAAGCAATCGAGCGCCTTGGCAGGCGCATGTTTCCTGTCTCGTCGTCGCGACTTCGCGCTCCTCCTCGGCTGATGAGGGGCGCTGCCCCTCAAACTCCCCGGAGTATTTCCGGCAGAACGAATGCGGAAGGTCCGTGATGCCGCCAGCCTGCGCTGACTTGCGCCCGGAACTGGACCTAAGCCGGGTGCGGAACTGGACAAAGCGGGGTCCACCGTGGCACCAGTCGGCATCCCTTTTCGCAACGGAGGCTTCCATGCTCGATTCCGTGACCAATCTGCGCGACCTGTTGAAAGACCCCTCGCTTCTGGTGACCAAGGCCTATGTGGCGGGTGAGTGGGTCGATGCCGATGACGGCACCACCTTTCCGGTGACCAACCCCGCCCGTGGCGATGTGATCTGTGAGGTGCCGAACCTTTCGCGCGTCGAGACCGCCCGCGCCATTGCCGCCGCGAACGCCGCGATGAAGGACTGGGCCGCGCGTCCGGCCAAGGAACGCGCCCAGATTCTGCGCCGCTGGTTCGATCTGATGATGGCCAACCAGGACGATCTGGGCACCATCCTTTGCGCCGAGATGGGCAAGCCTTTGGCCGAGGCCAAGGGCGAGGTCGCCTATGGCGCCAGTTTCATCGAATGGTTCGGCGAAGAGGCCAAGCGGGTATACGGCGAGACCATCCCCGGCCACCAGCGCGACAAGCGGCTGACCGTGTTGAAGCAGCCGATCGGCGTTGTCGCCTCGATCACGCCATGGAATTTTCCGAATGCGATGATCACCCGCAAATGCGGCCCGGCGCTGGCCGTGGGTTGCGGTTTTGTCGCTCGGCCAGCGGCGGAAACACCGCTGTCGGCGCTGGCGCTGGCCTTGCTGGGGGAACGGGCGGGGCTGCCGAAGGGCATCTTCAGCGTGATCACCTCGAAGAAATCCTCCGATATCGGCAAGGAGTTCTGCGAAAATCCGGTGGTGCGGAAACTGACCTTCACCGGATCGACCGAAGTCGGCCGCATCCTGCTGCGGCAGGCGGCCGAGCAGGTGATGAAATGTTCGATGGAGCTGGGCGGCAACGCGCCCTTCATCGTGTTCGATGACGCCGATCTGGATGCCGCGGTCGCTGGTGCGATGATGTCGAAATTCCGCAACAACGGCCAGACCTGCGTCTGCGCCAACCGGATCTATGTGCAGGCCGGCGTCTATGACGCCTTTGCCGCCAAGCTGAAGGCCGCGGTCGAGAAAACCCGGGTCGGCGACGGTCTTTCGGAAGACGTGCAATTCGGCCCGCTGGTCAACTATGCCGCGGTCGAGAAGGTGCAAGAGCATATTGCCGACGCCACCGCCAAAGGAGCAACGGTGATTCAGGGCGGCCACGCGCATGCCCTGGGCGGCAACTTCTTTCAGCCGACCATCCTGACCGGCGTGACCGATGAAATGGTCGTGACCAATGAGGAAACCTTTGGCCCGGTCGCACCCTTGTTCAAGTTCGACACCGAAGACGAGGTCGTTGCCAAGGCCAACGCCACCATCTTCGGCCTGGCCTCTTACTTCTACGCCCGCGACATCGGCCGCATCACCCGCGTGCAGGAAGCGCTGGAATACGGCATCGTCGGCGTGAACACCGGCATCATCTCGACCGAAGTGGCACCCTTTGGCGGCGTCAAGCAATCCGGCCTGGGCCGCGAGGGCAGCCGCCACGGGATGGAAGACTATCTGGAGATGAAGTACATCTGCCTCAGCATCTGACCCCAATTCTGGAGACCGCCATGCAAACCATCACCAAACTGCCCGCGTCGACCGACGGAATCGAACCTGTCGTCGGCGACCTTGACGGCTGGGTCCGGACCGAGGGCAACCCCGAGACCAGGACCTGGGTGCTGCACACCTCCACGGACGGCGCGATGATTTCGGGCATCTGGGAATGCACTGTCGGCAGCTATCACGCGACCTATACGTCCTATGAATATGTCGTGATGATCGCGGGTTGTATCGTCATCACCCCCGATGGTGGCACCCCTGTCACCGTCAAGGCGGGCGATTCCTTCGTGGTCGAGAAAGACTTCAAGGGCACCTGGAAGATCGAAGAGAATGTGCGCAAGCACTTTGATTTCGTCGTGAACTGATCCGGTGCTGGCGCGGCGCGCAGCCAAGGGCCGCGCCAGCACACCGACCGGCTGCGCGTCGACGGCCTGACCCGACGCCTTCCACCCGCTGCATTTCCGCGCATTTTGGGCCACGATGGCCAGACGCAGCAAGGCCTTGGCCTGCCGCCATGCGCGCGACAGGGTCGCAGCGACCTCCATCGGCCCGGCCCTGACAGGAACACCGCGCTTCAGGATCCCTGGTGACACGGATTGCGGGCGTTGCGGACCGGCTGGCCGATTGCCCGCCCCAAGCCAAGTAGCTGAAAACGCAGGTGTTATCCGATAGCATCCCGACGATTTTGCCTAGCACCGGCTCTTGCCCCAGATTTGTCTCATCGCCCCGCTGCCAAGGGGCAAGAGATGGGAAAGGACTTGCTGCCATGCTGTTCTCGCTGAAATCCACCGCCATCGCCGCTGTCGCCGCGCTTTCGGTCGCGGCCATCCCGGCCGCCCCCGCCCATGCCTGGGGCAAGCGGGAACAGGGCTTCGTTGCGGGCGTCGTCACCGCCGTCATCATCAACGAGTTGATCGACAGCAACAAACGCAAGGTCGTTCCGGCGCCCGCACCGGCGCCGCGTCCGGTTTATGTCGAACCGCGCCCGACGTATGGCTCGGTCTACAACACCCCCGCCGCACAGGCCTTCAACAGCTATTCCAGGACGGAACGCAAGGCGATCCAGCGCAGCTTGCGGGCCCAAGGCTACTATTACGGCAGCATCGACGGATCGTTCGGGCCGGGTACCTACAACGCTGTCGCAGCTTATGCGCGCGATGCCGGGGCCTCGGGGCACCTTGGAACGGCGGGCGGTGCCTATGCCATCTATGACGGCCTGATCTACTGATCCCCTGAGAGATCGGGCCGCCCGGCCCCCTTCCCGGTCACCGGGAGGGGGGCCTTTTTGCCAGGCGATCGGGCCGTAGTCCGGCGTCAGGTCCCAGGTGAACCAGGTCAGGTCATAGACCCGGCCCCCA
>JBATAV010000756.1:0-1863 GCA_049662025.1 Paracoccaceae bacterium
CGTTGCCGATTCCGCCCGTGAGCGTGTCCACCCCGGTGCCGCCACGCAGCACATCGTTGCCCGAGGCGCCATCAAGGCTGTCGTTGCCGCCCCAGCCGAACAGCGCATTGGCCGCCCCGTTGCCGCGGATCACGTCATTGCCAACGTCCGAGCCGAACACGTTCTCCATCTCGAAATACGTGTCCCCCAGCGCCGCGCCGTTTTGGGCGAACGACAGATCCAGCGCCAGCGTCACCTGGCCGCCCAGCCGGAAGTCCAGCGTGTCGACATCGGCGCCGCCAACGAAAACATCGGCCGCGTTCTGGTTGCCGAAAAAGGTGTCCGCCCCCGCGTCGCCATAAACTGCGCCGGTGACATTGGCGCCAGTGCCGACATAGCGGTCATTGCCATCGCCCAGATGGATGTCGCCGTCCACCGTTCCCGCCCGGTTGACGAAACTGTCGATGGCATCCCCCATCAGAACATCGCCCCGGATCTGCCCGGTATTGACCACCGTATCGGCCAGGCTACCGGTCCGGATTGCCGCCGTGCTGCCTTCGATCGTGCCCGAATTCACGATCGACACGGAATTCGCCGGAAAGTTGTAGCTGAACGTGAAATTGGTGATCCCGTATTCAAGCCCCGAGATCAGCCCGCTGTTGGCAATGTTGATCTGGCCCAGGCCGGCGGTCACTATCCCGCCGGTCTGGCCAAAGATCGTTCCGGTATTCCGGATCGACTGGGTATCGGTCACGCCCTGCGCATAGGCGAAAATACCAAGGTTGCGGCCGGAGATTTCGCCGGCGTTGAAGATCTGACCGACCGCCCCGCCGCCTTGCACGTCGATTTCGACGCCGATGCCATTGGTCGTGCTGAAAGACAGGGAATTGACGGTTCCGGTCGCGCCTACAAAGACCGAGATATTGTTTCCGACCACACCAACCGCAGCGGTGTTCGTGATCGTCACCAGAGCTCCGAGAATACGGATGTCCATATTGTCGGCATTGCCGGAGATGCTGCCCTGCACCGTTGCGTCCCGCCCGATATAGCCGAGCTCGTTTGCGGCAAGGGTCTCGTTTCCGGTCGTGACGCCCGAGTAGTAAAGGAAGTTGGTCATTCAATGGCCTTTCTGTTGACTATGGCGCGCGGCATGGCTCGCGCTCGCACGCGGTTGAGACACGTGGTCGAAACCCGCACTCGTGATTTTCACCAGATCAGATCAACAAGATATCCGCCGCCGTCACCACCGCCCCCGCCTGCAGGTCGGCGACCATGATCGCGGCCCCGGCGCCATTGCCATCGGCATCGAACCACAAGGTCCGGTCGGTGGTGTTGAAGATGAAGCGGTCGTCGGCATCCTGCGCAACGTTGTCGGTGCGGGTCTGGAACTGGCTCGCCGCCAGCGTCCCCAACGGCATCATGCCACCAAAAGCCGCCGCGGTGATCTGGAAGCGGTCGTTGTTGCCCACCGATCCGGAAAAATCGGTGATCAGATCGCCGCCTTCGTTCAAGGCCGAGAACCGGAAGGTATCATCGCCCGTACCGCCGGTCAGCGTATCCACCCCGACCCCGCCGCGCAGCACATCGGCGCCGCCCGCACCATCAAGGCTGTCGTTGCCACCCCAGCCGAACAGCGCATTCGCCGCAGGGTTGCCGCGGATCACGTCATTGCCGGTGTCCGAACCGAAGACGTTCTCCATCTCGAAATAGGTATCGCCCAGCGCCGCACCTTTCTGCGCGAACGACAGATCCAGCGCCAGCGTCACCTGGCCGCCCAGCCGGAATTCCAGCGTGTCGACATCCGCCCCGCCAACAAACACATCCGCCGCATTCTGGTTGCCAAAGAACGTATCCGCGCCGGCATCGCCATAAACCGCCCCGGTC
>JBATAV010000757.1:0-1822 GCA_049662025.1 Paracoccaceae bacterium
CGCAACTCGCCGCCGCTGCCGCCCGTCTGACCCAGGCCGAGGCCACCGCGTCCGAGACCACCGAAACCTGGATATCCACCCAGGAACTTGACAGCCGTGGCCTTGCCGTCCGCTCGACCGTGGTTGCCGCCAAGGCCGCCCACGACCGCGCCATGGCCGCCGTCGAGATCGCCCGCGCCGACCTGCAACTGGCCGAGGCCAGCCTGGGCGAGGCGAAGACCGATCTTGCCAAGGCCGAGATCCGCAGCCCGATCACCGGCATTGTTCTGGACCGCTCGGCCGAAAAGGGACAGATCGTCGCCGCCACCCTGAACGCGCCCGTCCTCTTCACCCTCGCCGAGGATCTCTCCCGGATGGACCTGCAGGTCGACATCGACGAGGCCGACATCGGCCGCGTCGCCGTCGGCAACGACGCCAGCTTTACCGTCGATGCCTATCCGGGCCAGAGTTTCCCCGCCCGGATCACTCAGCTGCGCTTTGCCCCCGAAGATACCGGCGGCGTCGTCACCTACAAGGCCGTGCTCACGGTGCAGAACGACCGCCGCCTGCTGCGCCCTGGCATGACAGCAACCGCCACCATCATCGTCGACCGCCAGCCGGATGTGCTTCTGGTGCCGATGGCAGCACTGCGCTTTGCCCCGGCCGTTACCGCAGCGGCGGATCGCTCGGGCAGCGGCCTGCTGGGCTATATCCTGCCGCGGCGGCCCAGCGAACAGCACCAGAAGGTCGATGGGTCTTCACTTTGGATTCTTCGTGATGGTCAGCCGGTCAAGGTCTCGGTCACTCCCGGCGCCTCGGACGGACGGATGATCGCGGTGGCTTCCGACGACCTAAAGGAAGGCGACCTTGTCATCACCGACCAGCGCGGATCGGATTGAATGGCCCCGCTGATCGAGTTCCACGCCGTCTCGCGCCGCTATGGTCAGGGCGAGGCCGAGGTGCGCGCGCTTGACGGTGTCGACCTGAGCATTGCCAAGGGCGAATTCGTCGCCATCATGGGGCCCTCCGGCTCGGGCAAATCCACCGCCATGAACATCATCGGCTGCCTCGACCGACCGACCACCGGGCAATATCTGTTCGAGGGCACCCCGGTCGAAGGTCTGTCACCCTACGCCCGCGCCCTGTTGCGTCGCCACTACCTTGGCTTCGTGTTTCAGGGCTTCAACCTTCTGGCCCGCACCTCGGCGCTGGAGAATGTGGAGTTGCCGCTGATCTACAAGGGTATGCCGCGTGCGCTGCGCGAGGCGCGCGCCCGTGCGGCCCTGGCCAAGGTGGGGCTGGATGGGCGCGAAAGCCACCACCCCTCGCAACTGTCGGGCGGCCAGCAGCAGCGCGTCGCCATTGCCCGCGCGCTGGCCAGCGACCCGATGGTCATTCTGGCCGATGAACCCACCGGCAACCTCGACAGCCACCGTAGTCACGAGATCATGCAGCTTTTGCAAGCCCTTAACCGAGACGATGGGATCACCATCATCATGGTCACGCATGAGGCCGACATCGCCGCCTATGCCCGCCGCCTGATCGTCTTTACCGATGGCCAGATCACCAGCGATGAACCCGCTGCGATCAGGGAGGGCGCCTGATGCTCTGGCAGGCGTTCCGGCTGGCGGCACTGTCCATCGTGCGCAACAAGCTGCGGTCATTCCTGACCATTCTGGGCGTGGTCATCGGGGTGGCGGCGGTGATCGCCATGGTCACCGTGGGGCAGGGATCCAGCAAGCAGGTGTCGGCAAGCGTCGAAAGCCTTGGGTCGGATGTGGTGATTCTGCGGCCGGGGCGGCGCGCCTTCGGCCCGCCGGGCGGCGCGCGTGCCCGCCCCTTT
>JBATAV010000758.1:0-4267 GCA_049662025.1 Paracoccaceae bacterium
CACCCACCCTACTCGGCGGCGGCGGCGTCGCTGCGCGGGCGGGCCAGATCCAACTCGTCGTTCAGGGCCGATTCCAGCTCTTTTTCCAGTTGCCGGGCGCGGTCGATATAGGCGGGGTTGTCGTGCAGCGGTTGGCCCGGCACCCAAAGCTGCGCCAGATCGCGCATGGCGGCGCGGTCGATGCGCCAGAAGGCCTGCGACAACTGCGACGCCTCGTGATCGGAAAACCCGGTGTTTTCAAGAACATACCGCCCGGCCCGGACCGAGCTGTCAAAGGTCTCGCGCACGATGTCATTGGTGCCTGCCTGATACAGCTCATACACATGCACCCGGTCGCGGGCGCGGCTGATGATGTGGATGTCGGGGCGCACGCGGCGGGCATGGCGAACGATCTTCAGCGCATTTTCACGATCATCCACCGCCACCACCAGCACCTCGGCGGTGGACAGACCGGCCGCCTCAAGCAGTTCGGGGCGCGAGGGGTCGCCGAAGAACCCCTTGATGCCAAAGCGGCGCAGGGTCTCGATCATCGCCATGTCGCTGTCGAGCACCACCGTCGCCACGCCGGATGACTTCAAGAGCCGGTTCACCGTCTGGCCGAACCGGCCCACGCCGGCAATGATCACGCGACCCTTTTCGTCGATCGTATCGGGCAGCGGCCCTCCGCCTGGGGCGTGGGCAAGGTGGCGGGCAACGCGCTCATAGAGAAAGAACAGAAGCGGCGTCAGCAGCATCGACAGGCTGATGACCAGGAGCGCCTTTTGCGAGGCGCCGACGCCAAGCGCCCCCTCGGAACGCGCAAAGGAAATCAGGAGAAAGCCGAATTCGCCGGCCTGCGCCAGCCCCAGGGTGAACAGGAACCGGTCCTTGCCGCGCAGCCGCGCCAGCACGGCGATGCCGAACAGGATCGCCGCCTTGACCAGGATCACCGCCAGCGTCAGCCCGATGATCGTGCCGGGCGCGCGCAGGAACACATCGAAGTTGATGCCGATGCCGACGGTCATGAAAAACAGGCCCAGCAGCAGGCCCTTGAAGGGCTTGATGTCGGCCTCGATCTGATGGCTGAATTCCGAGTTGGCCAGCACCACGCCCGCGACAAAGGTGCCAAGCGCCGGCGACAGGCCCATCATCATCATCAGAAAGGCGATGCCCAGCACCATCAGCAGCGAGAAGAACGTCGACATCTCGGGCAGCCGCGAGGCGTGGATGAACCGGAACACCGGCCGCGACAGGAAATGCCCGGCCAGCACGATTCCCGCCACGATGGCCAGCGTCAGCGTGGTCGCCGCCCAGGCCGGCAGCGATTGCACGATGGTCATCAGCGGCTCGGCCACCGTGGCCGCCTCGGGGGTGGCTTCGGGGTTGGTGATGCCGAACACCTCGGCCGTCGGGCCGGTGATCTCGGGCAGCGCCAGCAGCGGAATTACAGCCAGCATCGGGATCACCGCGATGTCTTGCGTCAGCAGCACCGAAAAGCTGGCCCGCCCGCCGGGGCTGCGCATCAGGCCCTTTTCGTTCAGCGTTTGCAAAACGATGGCGGTCGATGACAGCGACAAAAGCATGCCGATGGTGACGGCGGTGCGCCAGTCCTGCCCCGCCGCCCAGGCGATCAGCCCGACGACGACGGCGGTGCCAGCGACCTGCGCCCCGCCCAGACCCAGAAGCTTGTGGCGCATGTCCCACAGCACCCGCGGCTCCAGCTCCAGCCCGATCAGGAACAGCATCATCACCACGCCGAATTCGGCAACGTGCTGCAATTCCTGCGTCTCGTCCCCGGCGATGCCGAAGACCGGCCCCAGAAGGATGCCCGCCGCCAGATATCCCAGCACCGACCCAAGCCCCAGCCGCGTCGCCAGAGGCACCAGCACCACGGCGGCGCCAAGATAAAGGCTGGCCTGAAACAGAAAGCTTTCCATCGGGTGGCAACGGGTCCTTTGGCAGTTGCGGGGCGGCAGTTGCGGCGACGACGATTGCGGGAGGTGATCACTTCCTAAGGCGGCAAGGGCCGGGAATCCATGGACTTGCCGCCCGGATATCCTCACTTCCTTGTCACATTGTGCAATGTGGCGGGCTTCCGGGCGGAAGCGTCGGCTCAGGCCGCGCCAAGCGGCAGTGGCGCGTCGGGTTTCACCCGGTCCAGCACGATCTGGCTTTGCACCCGTGCGACTGCCGGATGCGGCAACAGCGCCTGCTGTACCAAGAGGTTCAGCGCCGCCAGATCGGCGCACCAGACGCGCAGAAGGTAGTCGGCCTCGCCAGTCAGGGTCCAGGCGGCGACAATCTCGGGGCGGGTATCGGTCAGGCGGCGGAAGTCGCGGGCGTTGGCTTCGGAATGGGCGGCCATGACGACCTGGATGAAGGCCTCGACCCCCAGGCCGATGCGGTCGGGGGCGACGGCGGCGCGGTAACCGGTGATGACGCCGGACTGCTCCAGCCTTTGCCGCCGCCGCGCGGCCTGGCTGGGCGAGAGGTTGAGTTGCGCGCCGAGATCCTGCGCGGTCAGCGTGGCGTTGCGCTGCAACAGCGCCAAAAGGCGGGAATCAGTGGCGTCGAGATTGACGGGTTGTTGCATGTTATCGCCATTTTGCGCGGATTTCACGCGCGGATTATGGCAATCAGTCTGAACAATGCGCGCTTGGCGCGCAAGGGCTGCGGTAAAATACTTGCATCATGGATATGGAGTTTACCGATGGGCCCCTTCCCGCATGATGCCCCCAAGGCCGCGATGAGCGCCGAGAACCCCGCAAGAACCGACGGGTTCGAATTCGTCGAATTCGCCCACCCCGAGCCGGAAGAGCTGCGCGCGCTGTTCACCCGCATGGGCTTTGCGCTGGTCGCCCGCCACCGCCACCGCGTGATCGAGTTGTGGCAGCAGGGCGACATCACCTATGTCCTGACCGACGACAAGGACAGCCACGCCCGCCGCTTTGTCGGCCAGCACGGGCCCTGCGCGCCCTCGATGTGCTGGCGGGTGGCGGATGCCGGCCTTGCCTTTGCCCATGCGATGAAGATGGGCGCGACACCCTATGACGGGGCGGACAAGACGCTGGACTGGCCGGCGATTGTCGGCATCGGCGGCAGCCTGATCTATTTTACCGACCAGTATGGCCCCGGCGCCGACCCCTGGGGCGACGGCTTCGACTGGCTGGCAGACCCCAAGCCCGAAGGCCTGGGGTTTGGCTACCTCGACCACCTCACCCACAATGTCCACAAGGGCAACATGGACAAGTGGTTCGAGTTCTACGCCCGCCTGTTCAACTTTCGCCAGATCAGGTTTTTCGACATCGAGGGCAAGTATTCGGGCCTGTTCAGCCGGGCGCTGACCAGCCCCTGCGGCCGCATCCGCATTCCGGTGAACGAAGACCGCGGCGAGACCGGGCAGATCGTGGAGTATCTGAAGCGCTACGATGGCGAGGGCATCCAGCACATCGCGGTGGGCTGCGACGACATCTATGCCGCCACCGACGCGATTGCCGCGCGTGGCCTGCGCTTCATGCCCAAGCCGCCCGCCAGTTATTATGCGCGGAGCCACGACCGGGTGAAGGGCCATACCGAACCGGTCGACCGGCTGGCGCGACACGGCATCCTGATCGACGGCGAGGGCGTGGTGGATGGCGGCGAGACGCGGGTGCTGTTGCAGATTTTCTCGAAGACGGTGATCGGGCCGATCTTCTTCGAATTCATCCAGCGCAAGGGCGATGACGGTTTTGGCGAGGGCAATTTCCGTGCGCTTTTCGAATCGATCGAGGCCGATCAGGTGGCGCGCGGGGTGTTGAAGGCGGGGTAGGCGGGCCAAACCGGCGCGGTCCGGCGGGGGTCAGCCCTTGGGCATCTTCAGGATGATCAGTCGGCCGCCCTTCTGATAGCGCACCTCGTTCTGGGTGATCGCCTTGACCTGTCCGCCGTCGATCCGGTCGCCGACCTTCACCTTCTTGTACTTGCCGTTCGCCTGCCGGATCAGCGCATAGCGCTTTGACTGGGTGCCATAAACCCCGATCAGGTTGATCTTCGACAGGTTCAGCGCGTTCACATAAGTCGCGGACTTGGCAACGCTGGCCTTGGTGGGAATCTTCGGCGCGGCGGATGAGACGGCGACTTCGGGCACGTCGATCTCGGATTGTTCGTCGGGCTTGATGTCGGGGGCCGGGTCCTTCTTCGCGGTCTTTTTCGGCGCAGGTTCCGGCGCAGGTTCGGGCGCGGGCTCCGGTTCCGGTGCGGGCGCGCGGATGGCGGCGGCAACGGCGGCTTCGACGGCGCGGCTGAAGTC
>JBATAV010000759.1:0-1715 GCA_049662025.1 Paracoccaceae bacterium
GTCGTTATGTGCGCGGGCCAGACGGCACGCGCGCCGCCGGCCCAGGGGCTATGGCCGCGCTGGGCGCGGAACGCCAGTTGCAACCACAACGCGCGGGCTGATCCCTGCGGCCTTCGTCATGTCTTCCACCGTGACAGTCCTGTCGAGATGCGCTTCGACAAAGGCCGCGGCCAATGCGGATTTCGGCGCCACCGCACAGCGGAATTTTCAGCAGGTAGAAGTGCCCCATCTCTCCGGGCGTGATCCGGGCGCGGGCACCGTATTCGATGTCGTTCAGCGAAAGTCTGTCACCGGGCAGATGGTGGTGGAAGCCATCGAAACGCTGCCGCGCGCACCCAGCCGATGCGGGCAGAAGACGCGCGCCACTCGTTCACGCGACGCATCAAGGTCGCGGCTTTGGAACAGGACATGCGTCCCCAACAGGCGGCCCATTCGGTGCATCTGACCTCCGACCCGGGCTGGTTCTGGCAAAAGCGTAACACCGACTGCAGCTTTGACAGCGCCCGTGCGCTGGGTCGATCCGGCGTCGAAGGCGGAGGACCTGCAACCGACCCGCAATCAGGCGATGGATCTGGCGCCCGAAGGCATCCGGGTGAACGCGCGGCCAGTTTCATCACCGGCACCGATATTGGCGAGGACAACGGTTACACGGCCATGGGGCCGGACCAGGTCGCCGCCGCCATTCCCCTTCTCATGCCCTGACGGGAGCGACAGATGCGCAAGTTCACCATCTTCGGCGGCGGCCAATCGGGGCCGATGGTCGCCCCCGGCCTTTTGCAGGCCGGCCAGAAGGTTCGTGTCGTACAGAACCGCACCGCAGATCGGATCGCCAATGGCAAGGGGCCGTCCTGCACGAAAGCAATCTGGGGCTGGACCATTGGTCGGGCGTCTGCTCGCCGGTGCGGGCGCTGGTCTATGTCACCGGGACGACGCCGCGCGCGCCGAATTCGGCGGTGGAGTTCAACCTGTTCCCCGGCGCCGACGAATACTTCATCTTTCCGGCGCCACCGCCGACGGGGCTTTGTGAGATCATGGTGTTCGAAGGTGTCCCCGGCGGCCAAACATCTGGCCAAGCTACTGGAGGTATAGAAAACTTAGCTACCGCGGGAACATGCGCGTTCCATGGACTGCCAGATGACCGATGACAACGGCATCCTGGCGGGGCGTTTTGCTCCGACGGTCCGGTGTCTGGTGGCGACCTTGCCGTTGGGGCGCAAGGTGCTGAGCCTGGGCGATACCCTCTGCCCGAAAGATCCGAGCACCGGGCAGGGGTCGAACAATGCGACGACGGCGGCGGCGATCCATCAGCCGCACCGGATGGCAAACGGCTTTGACGGCCCGCGCGATTTCTTTCCCTGGTTCGCCGATCCAGATGGCGCCGCCAGCTATCTGGCCACGTCGATTGCGGCCTAACGCACCCCGGGCCCGACGATGCGTGGCGGCGACGCGGGCGACTTCTTCATTGATGCCGGCCAACCGGTTCAGCGTTCGCCCGGCATCTGTCAGCCGTTGGGCAAAGCCCGGCACATCATCGCGATTGGTCAGCCGCGCCAGATGCCAGCGGTAGCCAATAGGCTTCAGCCTTGTTATCCCTTTGATCTCGTGGCGCTTTCCTGACCGTGCCCTACCCCCTGTCTGGCCTGCCAGCTTGCCCCCGCAAACCCGTTGACGCAAATGGACTCTACGATAGACTTTCAAGCATAAAATAAATCTGA
>JBATAV010000760.1:0-2167 GCA_049662025.1 Paracoccaceae bacterium
GTTCACCGCCACCGAAACCGAGGCGCAGCCCGATGTGATCGTGGCCAACAGCAACCTTGACGCCGCCGAGGCCGAACTGACCCGCGCCCGCAACGATCTGCTCCGTGCCGCCGTGGTCGCCCCGATCAGCGGCACCATCCTCGATATCCACGCCACCCCCGGTCAGCGCCCGCCCACCATCGGCATCATGGAAATGGGCGATACCCTGCACATGATGGCCGAGGCCGAAATCTATCAGGACCGCATTGCCCAGGTCGCCCCCGGCCAGCCGGTGGATCTGGCCGCCGCAGCACTGGGCGTGACCCTGCAGGGCCGCGTCGACTTTGTCGGCCTCACCGTCGGGCGGCAGGGCCTGACCTCGGATGATACCGCCGCCAACACCGACGCCCGCGTGATCAAGGTCATGGTGGAACTGGATCCGGCCTCATCGACCATCGCCGCGCGCTATACCAACCTCGAAGTGATCGCCCGCATCGACACCCACGCCCGCCCGGCCACTCCCCCGGCTACCCCATGAGCCGCCTTCTGCAAGCCCTGCTTGGCCGCCTGCCGATCGGCTGGCTGCAACTCACCCACAGCCGCACCCGCTTTGCCGCGGCCCTTGCCGGTGTGGCCTTCGCCAATGTGCTGGTCTTCGTGCAGCTGGGCATCATGAACTCGATGGCGACCGCCACCCTGAAGCCCTACGGCTTCTTTTCCGCCGACATCATGATTTCCGCCTCCGACGCCAATTCGATGACCGAAGGTGGCAATGTCGCCCGGCAATGGATGTTTCAGGCCATGGAAGACCCCGACGTCACGGCGGGCACCGGGCTTTTCGTCGCCAACATCAACTGGCAGCGCCCCGAAAAGGCGCTGGGCCTGACCACCTATGGGGTGGATCCGACGCAGCCGGGGTTTCTCTCGCCCGACATGGCGGCCAAGGCGGGCACCCTGCAATTGCACAATGCCGGCATCCTCGACCGGTTCTCACGCGGCTTGCCACGGGAAGAGGCCGCCGCGATCCGCCCGCAAAGCCCGCTGTCGTTCGAGGTCACCGGCACCACGCTGACCCTTTATGACACCTTCGCCGGCGGTGGCGGGTTTGGCGGCGATGGCTTCATGATGGTGTCGGACCAGACCTTCCTGACCCTCTTTCCGGCCCGCCGCTCGGGTGCGCCCGACCATATCCTGCTCAAGGTCCGCCCCGGCGCCGACCCCGCCGCCGTCGCCACCCGCCTGCACCAGATCATTTCCGACAAATCCCTGCGCATCCGCAGCTTTGCCCAAGCCGCGGCCGATGATCTGTCGTTTCAGCAGACCAAACGGCCGACCGGCATCATCTTCGGCTTCGGCGTGCTGATCGGCGTGCTGGTCGGGATCGTCATTCTCTATCAGGTCCTGTCGACCGACGTGGCCGACCACCTGTCGGAATACGCTACCTTCAAGGCGATGGGCTACAGCCAGCGTTTCATCCTCGGCATCGTCTTCGAAGAGGCGGCGATCCTTGGCCTTCTCGGCTTCATCCCCGGCTTCATCGTCGCCACGCTGATCCTGACCGGCATGGCCAAGGCCACCACGCTGCCCCTTGCCATGACCGGCGGCATGGCCCTGTCGGTGTTCCTCGGCTCGCTCGTCGCCGCCAGCCTGTCGGGCGCCATCGCCACCCGCCGCCTTGCCGCCGCCGACCCGGCCGATCTGTTCTGACCGGGGCCCCATGGACAACACCTTCCCCATCCGCACCGCCGCCCTGAACCACTTCTTCGGCACCGGCGAGGCCCGCAAACAGGCCATCTACGACGTCAACCTTCAGGTCCGGCGCGGCAGCTTCACCGTCATGGTCGGCCCCTCCGGCTCGGGCAAGACCACGCTCCTCACCCTCATGGGCTGCCTGCGCGACCTGCAGGAAGGCTCCGTCACCCTGCTTGGCCACGAACTCCTCGGTGCCCGCGCCGACCTGACCACCCAACTCCGCCGCCACCTCGGCTTCATCTTCCAGGCCCACAACCTGCACGGCTCCCTCACCGCCCTGCAAAACGTCCGCATGGGCCTGCAGGTCCACCGCACCGCCGACACCGCCACCGAAACCGCCGCCGCCGCCCACTCCCTCACCCTCCTCGGCCTCGCCGACCGCCTCCACTACCTCCCCGCCAACCTCTCCGGCGGCCAGAAGCAGCGCGTCGCCATC
>JBATAV010000761.1:0-1661 GCA_049662025.1 Paracoccaceae bacterium
CGGCGACATGGTCGAGGCGGCGGCGAACCTGTTTCACATCCTGCGGCAGGCCGATGCATTGGCCGGGCCGACGGGCCGCATCGCCTTTGCGCCGGTGCCTGACCACGGCCTTGGCCGCGCCATCAACGACCGGTTGACCCGCGCCTCGGCACCGCGCTGACCCAGGCCCCTACCTTATCACTTTCTTCGTTAACAAGATTCTTTTCTGTGCGATACTTTGCCGGCGCGACGAGGCGCAGGTACAGCCCCGCCCGGTCAAAGAAGGTGGGGCAGCAGTTAGGAAACCGTGGAATGCTTAAAGAATTCAAAGACTTCATCGCCAAGGGGAACGTTCTTGATCTGGCCGTCGGTATCATCATCGGCGCCGCCTTCACCGCCATCGTCACCTCGCTGGTCGATGACATGATCAATCCGCTGATCGGGCTTGTGATCGGCGGCTTCGACTTCAGCACGATCAGCTTTGGTCTTGGCGACGCGCAATTCATGATCGGCAACTTCATCAACGCCGTGATCAAGTTCCTGATCGTCGCCTGGGTGGTGTTCCTGATCGTGAAGGCGGTGAATCGGATGAAGGGCGAAAAGCCCGCTGCACCCGCCGCCCCGGCCGGTCCTTCGGAAGTGGATCTGTTGAAGGACATTCTGGCCCAGCTGAAGAAGTAGGGCGCAGCACAAGCCAGCAGGAGCGGCCCGCAGGGAAACTTGCGGGCCGTCTGCCTTTCTTGCTCCGGCGCCATGCGCGTCGTGTGATCTTGTAAGAATCAGGGACTTGGCAGAGCATCCCGCCAGCTCGACACCTTGGCCATGCTTTTCCACGCCGCCCCCCGCTGCAGACTTTTCGCACCCCGCATTCATTGGAGGATTGATAAATGGTACTTCAGATCGGCTATTCCAGCACCGGAACCGGCCCGCGCTATGACCTTGGCACGACGGACAGCATTTTCGTCATTCCAGGCGCTTACATCGTTTCGATCGACGACTACGGGATTTCCGGCATCGGATCGTATCATACCGTCACGGTCGCGGGTGCAGTCTTCGGCGGGTTTATCGGCGTCAATCTGGGCAACGACCCTGCAACCGACACCGGCCAATATGTGCATGTGCTGGCTGGCGGCATGGTGGCTGCGTATCAGACCGCCGACACCGGTGGCATTCGCGTTTACGGATCTTCGACGATCGTGAACGATGGCCAGATTTCCGCCTATAATGCCACGATCTTTTTTGACGGCGCCGGCGGATCATCGTCTCTGGTGAACCGGGGCATCATCACCGCGTCGAACAACGGCGTCACCATAGTCGACGGCACCTCAAACACCTTGGCCAATTTCGGGACCATCCAAGGCGACGTCTTTGCCTATTACGCGTTTAGCGGTACCGCGTCGGATCTGATCCGGAATTACGGCCAGATCCTCGGCGACATCAGTACCGGCGACGGCACCGATACCTTCGTATCGCGCGGCGGCACGGTGGAGGGCGACATTCACCTGGGCGCCGGCAATGACCGCTATGTCGGCACCAGCGGCGGGGTGACCGGGGCGGTTTATGGCGATGCCGGCGCGGATACGTTCTTTGGCAACCAGAATGCGGTGGACGTGTTTGTTGGCGGGGCGGATGTCGACACGCTGGACTTCCGGCTGGGCGGCCAGGTGACGCTGGCGCTGGAT
>JBATAV010000762.1:0-3954 GCA_049662025.1 Paracoccaceae bacterium
CCCAATAGCTGACCACCGCAAGCCCCATCGGCACCCGCGTGTCCTGAATTCCGCGCAAAAGGCCCAGCGCCATCACCTGCATCGCATCGGCCAGCTGGAACACCGCCGCCAGCGCCAGAAGCGTCACCCCGAAACGCAGGATGGCGGCACTTTCCGGCTTGGTCTCGTCCAGAAACAGCCCGATGATCCATTCCGGCGCGCTTACAAACAGCACGATCACCGCCAGCGCCACCGCGACCGACAGCGCCAGTGCCACCATGGCCGCGGCCCGCAGGTCGGCCCCCTCGCCCCGGCCCTGAAACTGCGCCACCCGGATCGTGCCCGCACTCGACAGGCCCATATGCACCATGAAGGCCAGCGCCGCCGCCTCCAGCGCAATCCCGTGCGCCGCCAGTTGCACCGTGCCGACCCAGCCCATCATCAGCGCGCTGGCGTTGAAAAGCCCGCCTTCCGCCACCGAGGTCAGCCCGATCGGCCAGCCGATCCGCTGCACCTGCGCGAAGGCAACCCAGTCCGGCCGCCAGAACCGCTGGAACAGATGGAACCGCCGCAAATCCGGCAGCCAGCCCGCATAGATCACCAGCAGGACCAGCGATGCCACTTGCACCAGCATCGACGCCAGCGCCGCGCCCGATGCCCCCATCTCGGGTGCGCCCCAGTTGCCGAAGATCAGCGCCCAGGCAAGGCCGCCGTTCATCCCGACCGCCACCACCGTCACCCACAGCACCGCCTGGGTTCGCCCCAGCGCCGCCAGATAGCTTTGCAGCACCGCCACGCACAACGCCGGCGCCATGCCCAGGCCGGCAATCCGCAGAAAATCCCGCGCGATTTCAACCACTTCTGGCTGCTGACCCAGCGCGCTCAGAATGGACCCCGACCACCAGAACAAGGGATAGACCGCCACCCCGAAGGCAATCGACAGCCACAGCCCCATCCGCGTATCGCGGCGCACCTGCGTCTCATCCCCGCGCGCCAGCGCCCCCGCCACCAACGGCATCACCGCCTTGGCAAAGCCAGCACCCAGCACCCAGATGATGAAGAACGACGAGGTCCCCAGCACCACCGCGGCCAACGGCACCACGCCATACCAGCCCATCATGACCGTATCGATCACATGCAGCGCCATCTGCGCCAGATGCGAGCCGATCAGCGGCACCCCCAGCACAAGGGTGGCCCGTGCATGGGCGGAAAGGGACAATCCTTGCGTCATCCGGCGGATATGCCGGGACCGCAGGCCAAGGGCAAGCCGGGAAATCCGCCGCGATGCAGCGCAAGGCCGTCCTCAGGCGCCCTTCACCGCCGGATGCCGGGCCGCATCCATCAGATGCCCAGCCCCCACCAGCACCTGCGCCGCCCGGCCCACGATCAGCGGATCGGGCGCACCGATAACCGACAGGTCCTTGTTGGGATAATCCACGGTCGACAGGAAATGCCGCATGCAGTTCAGCCGCGCCCGCTTCTTGTCGTTCGACTTCACGATCACCCAAGGCGCATCGGCGGTATCGGTGTAGAAGAACATCGCCTCCTTGGCCTCGGTATAGTCATCCCACTTGTCCAGCGATGCCATGTCGATCGGGCTCAGCTTCCACATCTTCAAGGGGTCGGTCTCACGCGCCTTGAAGCGGCGGCGCTGTTCCTCGCGGGTGACCGAGAACCAGTATTTGTACAGTTGCACTCCCGACCGCGTCAGCATCCGCTCGAACTCGGGCGCCTGGCGCATGAACTCCAGGTATTCGGCGGGCGAGCTGAAACCCATCACTCTCTCGACCCCGGCGCGGTTGTACCAGCTGCGGTCGAAGAAGACCATTTCCCCCGCCGTCGGCAGATGCGCGATGTAGCGCTGAAAGAACCACTGGCCCTTTTCCACGTCCGAGGGTTTCGACAGCGCACAAACGCGGGCATAGCGCGGGTTCAGATGCTCCATGAAGCGCTTGATCGTGCCGCCCTTGCCGGCGGCGTCGCGGCCCTCCATCAGGATGACAAACTTCTGCCCGGTCTCCAGCGCCCAGATCTGCACCTTCAGCAATTCGGCCTGCAGCCGTGCCTTTTCGGCCTCGTAGGTCGCACGCCCCATCGGGCGGGCATAGGGATAGCGCCCGCTTTCGAACACCTCGCGGATCGCGACGGACGAGACCGGCGGAAAACGCTTCGGTCCGGTCAGCCCTTCTCCGGCACCATCTGGCGCCGGGGGGGGGGCCGCAGGACCCGCCTCAGGGCCGCTTTGCGCAATTGCGACGGGCGCCACGCGGCCTGACGACCTGCGCGAAGGCCGGGCCTTTGCGGCGGCTTCGACGGTTTGGGCAAGGCTTTCCGGTGCTTGATCGTCCATGCGGTCTCTCCCTGTCTTTTCGGGCGGAAAGATACATCCGATCCGAAGGGTTCACCTTGATCCGCGTCAAATCCGGCTTCCAGGGCTGGGGGGCGGGCAGACAGGCAAAGCCGGGGCGGCAATCTCCCAAGGACTGCCGCCCCGCTCAAGGGGAAGAAAGATTTGATGAAACGCCTAGCGTCGCAAATGCCACCACGACTGGATCCCTTCTAGCCTGGCAGGCCAACGCGGCGCATACCCCATTTGCGGTAGAGCCCGAAAGAATCCCGGCGAAGGTAAGGTATTCCTACGCGCCGCCCGGAACCCGGTCGGCCATCAACTCGACCTCGTCCAGCGCCAGCGGCCATTCCGCAAAGAACAGCATCTGCCCGGTGTCGGGCAGAAAGCGCACGTCGAGTCCGGGGTAATCCACCATCAACTCGCGGATGGTCTGCACCGGAGATTGCGGATCCTGATCGCCCTGCAACAGCACCACCGGCACCTTGCAGCCACGCACCACGTCCGACCAATCCTTTTCCGAGCCGATGCATTCGCGGGTAAACGCCTCGTGCGCGCCCCATTTCCGGGTCAGGCAAACGTCCGATCCGGTCAGCATCGCCTCGCGAACCTCGGGCCGCGCGAAGGTGTCGATATCGGCCGGGCTGCCGCCGTTCACCTGCTTGAAGAAGCTTTCCTTGCCCAGGCGGCGGGCCAGGCTGAACCCGGCCTGCACCAGAAACGGCAGCACCTTGGGCGCATAGCGCGCATTGGCCAGGATGAAGCGCTGCCACTTGTCCATCCGCTCGTATTGCGAGGCGCTGCGCAAGGGCAACTGACAGCCGCAACCGACGATGCCCGCCACCAGATCGGGCCGCAGGTTCGCCAGGTTCATCGCAAAGCGCAGATCGGCGCCCAGCGGCACCGCAATCGCGCCGCGCGCCCCCAGATGGTCCATCACCGCCGCGTAATCCTGCGTCACCCCTGCGATATGGTCGCTTCCCTTCGGATGCAGATCGGTGCGGCCATAGCCCGCGCGCACCGGCACGATCACCCGCAGCTTGCGCAAACCCGCGTGCCGTTCGGCCGAGGCGGGCCAGCGGATCAGCCCAAAATCCAGATGCATGTAAAGGATCGGCTGGCCCTTGGGGTTGCCGAATTCGATCCAGGTCAGCCGCCGCCCATCCGGGCCGCGCATCTCGCGCATCTCGCGCGGCTCCAGCTTGCCGCCCCGTGGCACCGACCCGCCATACCCTTCGGTCGGGATCAGCGCCACATCCATCAGCCCCAACACCACCCGAACCAACTCGCTCTGGCTGTGGGTTTCGGTCTTGGCCAGGATGCTGCGCAGCTGCGTCCGCACCGTTTCCGCCGACCGCCCCCGCGCCTCGGCGATGTCCTTCACCGGCAGGCCCAGCGTGATGCCGCGCACGATCTCGACCTCGGCGCCGGTCAGCCCAAAGGCCTCCTGCACCATGGTCTCGAACCCTTCGGGCCAGACCAGCTCGGTCGACAGAACCAGCGCCAGCGGCTTGTCCGCATCGCTTTCCACCCGGCTGACGCGCACGATCACCGGACTGCCGGTCACCGTCGAGCGGATTCGCAGCGTCACCACCTTTTCCGCCCGCCCGCCCGCCACCTTGCGGATC
>JBATAV010000763.1:0-2539 GCA_049662025.1 Paracoccaceae bacterium
GTGCAAGGCGGCGGCGATGTGGGCGAGGCCGGGTCGGGCGATACCGAAGGCGCCGATACCGGCAATGGCGCCACGGGGGCCAATGGGTCCACGGGGGCGACCGAATGATCAGCCTGTGGCGCGCGGCACATTGGGGATATCGGGCACTGTTTCTGGCGCTGGCGCTGGTCTTGCTGTTCCTGCGGCTTTTGCCGTTGGGCAACACGGCGGGCGCCCTGCCCGGCCCGGACCTGCTGTTGTGCCTGATCCTGGCCTGGGTGATGCGTCGGCCCGACTACCTTCCCCTGGGCCTGATCGTGCTGGTGGTGCTGGCCGAAGACATGATCCTGGCCCGCCCGCCGGGGCTGTGGACGGCGCTGGTGGTGCTGGCGTCGGAATTCCTGCGGTCGCGCGCGGCGCTGACTCGCGAGTTGAATTTCGTGGTCGAATGGCTGCTGGTGACGGGGTTGATGATGGGCATGTTGCTGGCCTATCGGCTGGTTTTCGCGGTGGCGCTGCTGCCGCAGCCGCCGTTCGGGTTTTCCGTGGTACAGATCCTGTGGTCGGTGGTGGCCTATCCGGTGGTGGTGGGCCTGTCGCGGCTGGTGCTTGATCTGCGCAAGCCCGCCACCGGCGAGACCGATGACTACGGCAGGCGGCTATGAGACGCACCCTGAAGGACACCGAGGACAGCGCCCGCACCATCACCCGGCGCGGGCTGATGATGGGCGGCGCCATGGCGGCAATGGTCGCGGCCTTGGGCGTGCGCTTGCGCTTTCTGCAGGTGGATCAGGCCGATGAGTTTCGCCTGCTGGCCGAGGAAAACCGTATCAGCATCCGGCTGATCCCGCCGCGCCGGGGCCTGATCTATGACCGCAACGGCAAGATCATTGCCGCCAACGAACAGAATTACCGCGTCGTCATCACGCGCGAGGATGCGGGCGATGTCGATCTGGTGATGCACCGTCTGGCCCAGATCATTCCGATGACGCCCGAAGAACTGGACGAGACGGTTGCGGCGGTGACGAAGCATTCGGCCTTCGTGCCGATCATCGTCAAGGACCGGCTGAGCTGGGAAGATTTCTCGAAAGTTGCCATCAACGCGCCCGCTCTGCCCGGCGTGGTGCCCGAAGTCGGCCTGTCGCGGCAATACCCGCGCGATACCGATTTTGCCCATGTGGTGGGCTATGTCGGCCCGGTGTCGGAGAAGGATCTGGAGGCGGTCGAAGACCCCGATCCGGTGCTGCGGCTGCCCAAGTTCCAGATCGGCAAGATCGGTGTCGAGAAGTGGATGGAAGACACCCTGCGCGGCACCGCCGGCACCAAGAAGATCGAGGTCAACCACGTTGGCCGGGTGATGCGGGAGCTGGAGCGCCGCGAGGGCGAGCCGGGCGAAGACATAAGGCTGACCATCAACGCCGATGTGCAGGATTTCGCGCAAGCCAGGCTGGGCGATGAATCCGCCGCCACCGTGGTGATGGACGTGACCAACGGCGACATCATCTGCATCGCCTCTTCGCCGTCGTTCGACCCCAACCTGTTCGTGCGCGGCATCAGCCAGGCCGACTATTCGGCGCTGACCGAACATGACCACCGCCCCCTGGCCAACAAGGCGGTGTCCGGCGCCTATCCGCCCGGATCGACGTTCAAGATGGTCACGGCGCTGGCGGCGCTGGAATCTGGCGCGATCACCCGCGACCACAAGGTGCACTGCCCCGGTTATGTCGAGATCGGCGGCCGCAAGTTTCATTGCTGGAGCAGGCGCGGCCATGGCACGGTGGGGCTGACCCGGTCCTTTGCCGAAAGCTGCGATGTGTTCTATTACGATGTGGCGCAAAGGGTGGGCATCGATCAGATCGCCGAAACCGGGCGCAAGCTGGGCCTTGGCCATCGCCATGACCTGCCGATGTCGGCGATCACCGAAGGCAACATGCCCGACAAGGCCTGGAAGCTGGAGCGTCAGAAAGCGGAATGGCGGATCGGCGATACGATCAACGCCTCGATCGGGCAGGGTTATGTGCTGACCTCGCCGTTGCAACTGGCGGTGATGGTGGCGCGGATTGCCTCTGGGCGCGCGGTGGCGCCTCGGCTGATTCGGATGATCGGCACCGAAGAGGTCCCGGTGGACGAAGCGCCGTTGCTGGACCTGCCAGAGGAATACCTGGCCGCGGTGCGCAAGGGCATGTACGAAGTGGTGAACGGCGACCATGGCACCGGCAAGGGCAGCCGAATCGTCGAGTCGACGATGATCATGGCGGGCAAGACCGGCACCAGCCAGGTGCGCAACATCTCGACAGCGGAACGGGCCCGGGGCGTGGTGTCGAACGATCAGTTGCCGTGGAAGCGGCGCGATCACGCGCTGTTCGTGGCCTTCGCGCCCTTCGACAACCCGCGCTATGCGGTGTCGGTGGTGGTGGAACATGGCGGCGGCGGATCGACCGCGGCGGCCCCGATCGCGCGCGACATCCTCTTGCGCGCGATGTCGGACGGGCTGCCAGCGTTGTCGGCCTACCCCGCCAGCCAACGCGGCCGGATCGAGACCATGCTGAAAGAGCTGCGC
>JBATAV010000764.1:0-2168 GCA_049662025.1 Paracoccaceae bacterium
CTGATCGCCGCTCAGCCCCAGCGCCTTCAGCGCGGCGACCACAAAATCATAGGGCTGGCGCGCCTTGGCGGCCCCCTCTGTCCAGGCCGCCGGCTGGCCAAGCAGGGCCTCTGCCACCGCCGCCAGATTGCCGCCCGTTGCCGTCCAGGCCGCCGCCAGCGCATCGACCAGCGCCGGCTCCGGCTGATCGGCCACGAAATGCACCGCCAGCTTGCGCGCGATGTGACGGGCGGTTTCCGGCCGCACCGCCAGATCGTGCAGCGCGCTGTAGATCGCCTCCGGCCCGTCGCCGCCGTATTCCACGCCCAGCACCACCTCGGGGCCCGGTTCCACCCGGTTTGCATCGAAGACAAAACCCTTGTCCGCCCCGACGGTCAGCCCGGTCAGCAGTTCGGCCATCTGGCGCACATCGTCCTGGCCATAGCCTGCGTCCACGCCAAGGGTGTGCAGTTCCAGCAATTCGCGCGCCAGATTCTCGTTCAGGCCCTTGGCGTTCTTCTCGCCGCGCAGCGAATGCGGCCCCAGCGAATTGGCCTGATCGAGGTAAAGCAGCATCGCCGGATGGGTGATCACCGCCACCAGCATGGCACCGAAAGGGCCCGCCAGATGCGGCCGGATCGCGTCTTCGACCATCGCCGAGGGCCAGGCGAATTCGGCCCGGCTGCGTGGCACCACGGTGAAGTGATCGGCCCAGAACGCCACCAGCCGCTCGCGGAAACCTTCGCCCGAAATGGCGCGTGCCACCGCTGCCTTGGCCCCGGTCAGCGCCAGCGCCTTGCCCTGCTTGATCGCGCGGCGCTGGGCCTTTTGCGTCGCCTTGTCTTCGGGCGACACGGCGGCCATCTTGCGCGCCTCGCGCAGCGCCAGCATCACCGGCACAACCTCGGCCGCACCATAGGACGGCCATAGCGCCGCGCCGGTGTCCGGCCCGGTCAGCTGCGCCAGAAGCTGGGCAGGCGTCTGCGACATCCGGTCGGGCAAGGGCAGCCCGTAGCCGAAGCGAAAGGCGGCAATCTCAGCAGAACCCGTCATGCAGAACCGTCTCCTTCAGGCCAGCGATGCTGTGCCGCCGGTCCTCTTTTACCGGGTTTCGCACCGCCCTGCATGTCACAGCCGCGTGCAATCGGCCGCCCCGCAGCCTTCCGCCGATCAGAAGCGAAAATCCGGCGGATAGCTGTGGATGCCGTCAAAATCTTCCTTGCCAAGCGGCACGCCTGCCGCCCGCAAGGCCGCATAGCCCATCGTCATGTGGAAAAAGAAGTTGGGCAGACCGAAAAGATACAGGAACTGCTCGCCGGTCTGGTCGACCTCGGCAAAGCCCGCGCGATGATGGATGACCAACGCCTCGGCGCCCTCGAACTCGGCCGGTTTCAATGCGCCCAGCGTCGCGCGCGCCACCGCCAGCCGTGGGCCAAGCCCTTCGGGCAGGTCCGGCACCTCGCGCCCGGCCAGCGGGCAGGCGATTCGGACGGTAAAGCCCGCCGCCATGGCAAACTGCTGGCGGGCGGTCAGGGCATCGGCGATGCGGGCATCCAGCGCATCCGGCCCGGCCACCGCCACGATGTCGCTGATGCGCGACAGATAGTGGCGAAAGACCGGGACGCAGGCCTGATACATCAGCTTTCCTTCGGCACCACCCGAAGGTTCAGCTCTCGCAACTGCTGCAGGGTCGGCTCGGAGGGCGCGCCCATCAGCAGGTCTTCGGCGCGCTGGTTCATCGGGAACATGATGACCTCGCGGATGTTGGTGGTATCGGCCAGCAGCATCACCAGCCGGTCGATGCCCGCCGCACAGCCGCCATGCGGTGGGGCGCCGTATTTGAACGCCTTGACCATGCCGCCAAAGCGGCTGTCGACCTCTGAGTTGGGGTAGCCCGCCAGCTCGAACGCCTTGTACATGATCTCCGGCTTGTGGTTTCGGATGGCACCACTGATGACTTCGTAGCCGTTGCAGGAGAGGTCATACTGATAGCCCAACACTTGCAGCGGATCGCCCTTTAGCGCGTCCATGCCCCCTTGCGGCATCGAGAACGGGTTGTGAGAGAAGTCTATCTTGCCCTCATCGGTCCGCTCGTACATCGGGAAATCGACGATCCAGGCGAAGCGGAAGCTGTCTTTTTCGGTCAGGCCCAGCTCATTGCCGATCTCATTGCGGGCACGGCCCGCGAC
>JBATAV010000765.1:0-4562 GCA_049662025.1 Paracoccaceae bacterium
TCGCCCTGATGACGCCCTTTGTCACCCGCCACATCGCGCTGGCCGACCCGCAATTGATCGTCGCCATGGGCAACACGCCGCTGGTATGCCTGACCGGCCACCGCGGCATCCTGCGCGCGCGCGGGCAATGGACCACCGCGCTGGGCAAGCCCGTGCTGCCGATGACCCACCCCGCCTACCTTCTGCGCAACCCCGCCGCCAAGCGCGAGGCCTGGGCTGATCTGCTGTCCTTGCAGGAAAGGCTCAGGGGGTGAGGGCACTTGTCGCGGTCTTTGCCCTCGGATGCGCTGTGCCCGCTGCCGCGCAAGAGGAGGATTTGATCGACTACGCCAGACTGTTCAGAGAACACGCTGCCGAGGTATTGCCCGGTGAGGACGACTGGGGCCGTCCGGGTGAGGTCCTGAACTTGCCCGATGGCACCTCGCTCTGGCGAAGTGGCCCAGCCGACTCGCCGCGGTACAGCGGCACCTCGACCGTGGGAACCGCCTGCGGCTTCATGTGGGCGTTGTTTGCAATTGATTCCATCCTGCAATGCCCTGAAGGCGTGCCGCCTGACCAACTGGCTACCGTAAACCTGACAGCAGACCGTGTCCTGACATATTGGGGACAAAACACTTACCCTCCGCGCAGCTTGGCTGAGATGCAGACATTTATGCAGCGAGATCAAGAGGAACCAGGGGAGCGTGATTGCGCCGTGATCAAGACTGGACCAGACAGGCCTATTGACATAGCTCAACTCATAAGTGGTGAGGAGTTCCAGGCCGCACTTAAAGAGGAGCTGGCCAAGCCGCCGCATCTGATGGTTACGGGCCGATGTTATTAAATCTTCCCGTCGATCCCCTCACCCTCCTTGCCTTCCTTCCCGCCGCCCTTGCGCTGAACCTGACGCCGGGGGCGGATATGATGTTCTGTCTGGGGCAGGGGTTGAAAGGCGGTTGGCGGGCCGGGCAGGCGGCAAACTTCGGCATTGCACTGGGCGGAATGGTGCATGTCACGTTGGCGGCTCTTGGCCTTGCGGCCGTGCTGAAAACCCACCCAACGGCCTATGAGGCGGTGCGCTGGGCCGGTGTTGCCTATCTGTTGTGGCTGGCGGTGCGCGCGTTGCGCGCGGGCCCGGCCCAACCCACCACCGTCACCCGCGCGCCGATTGGCCGCGTGTTTCGCGACGCGCTGCTGGTCAATCTTCTGAACCCCAAGGTCATCCTGTTCATCCTGTCGTTCCTGCCGCAATTCGTGGACCCCACCCGCCCGGTGGTGCCGCAATTTCTGACGCTGGGGCTGGTGTTCAGCGCCGGTGGGCTGGTGGTGAACGGGTTTGTCGGCGGTTTTGCCGCAACCATCGGCGGCAGGCTGGCGCGGTCGGACACCATGTCACGCTGGCTTGGCCGGGCAACAGCGGCCATATTCGCCGCGCTGGCCCTGCGGTTGGCGGTGATGGAGAGGTAAGGCATGGGCCGGATCGACGAGACGAAAAAGTTCATCCCGCTGCGCATCGCGGTGCTGACGGTATCCGACACAAGGCAGGCCTCTGACGATCGGTCCGGCGATACGCTGGTGGAGCGGCTGACCGCAGTCGGCCACCTTCTGGCGGCACGCGCCATCTGCACCGATGACCGCGACCGGATCGCCGATCAACTGCGCCAATGGATCGCCGATCCGGGCGTGGATGTGATCCTGTCCACCGGCGGCACCGGGCTGACCGGCCGCGATGTCACGGTCGAAGCCCACCGCGACGTCTATGAAAAGGAAATCGAGGCCTTCGGCACCGTCTTCACCATCGTCAGCATGCAAAAGGTCGGCACCTGCGCGGTGCAAAGCCGGGCCTGTGGCGGTGTGGCGGGGGGAACCTATCTGTTCGCGCTTCCCGGCAGCCCCGGCGCCTGCCGCGACGCCTGGGACGAGATCCTGGTCTGGCAGCTGGACTTCCGCCACCTGCCCAGCAACTTCGTCGAACTGATGCCCCGGCTGGAAGAGCACAAGCGGCGGTCCTAGGCCGTTGCCTGCCGACCCGGCATCGAAAAGCACGGAGAAATGAAAAGGGCCCGCCAGATCGGCAGGCCCCTCAACTGCCGGATCGGCAGGGATCAGTTCTTGGCGTAGTATTCCACGACCAGGTTCGGCTCCATCTTCACCGGATAGGGCACATCGCCCAGGCCCGGCGTGCGGACGAACTTGGCGATCAACTTGTTGTGGTCGACCTCGACGTAATCGGGAACGTCGCGCTCGGTCAGCTGGATGGCTTCCAGGATCAGGGCCATCTGCTTGGACTTCTGGCGCACCTCGATCACGTCGCCTTCCTTCACCCGGTAAGAGGCGATGTTGACGCGCTGGCCGTTCACCATGACATGGCCATGGTTGACGAACTGGCGGGCGGCAAAGACGGTCGGCACGAATTTCGCGCGGTAGACCACGGCGTCGAGGCGGCGCTCCAGCAGGCCGATCAGCATCTCGCCGGTATCGCCCTTCACACGCTCGGCCTCGCCATAGATCTTGCGGAACTGCTTTTCGGTCAGGTCGCCGTAATAGCCCTTCAGCTTCTGCTTGGCGCGCAGCTGGGTACCGAAGTCCGACATCTTGTTCTTGCGGCGCTGGCCGTGCTGGCCGGGGCCGTATTCGCGCCTGTTCAAGGGCGACTTTGGCCGGCCCCAGATGTTTTCGCCCATCCGGCGGTCGATCT
Source organism: Paracoccaceae bacterium (assembly GCA_049662025.1). Classification (GTDB taxonomy): domain Bacteria; phylum Pseudomonadota; class Alphaproteobacteria; order Rhodobacterales; family Rhodobacteraceae; genus Pseudogemmobacter. Next base: position 2,678 of record JBATAV010000765.1, read on the forward strand.
TGTGCTTGGCAGAGGTGCGTTTGGTCACCGCTGTTCTCCTTCTTTGGCCCTTGCGGGCGGGTGTGAAGGGCGTTGTCCTCTGGCCTTTCGGCCCGACAGGCATCCCCTTGCGGGGGCCACCAACACCAATGATAGGCCACGGGCGCTTGTCCCGCGACGGGCGGCTTATACGGGGGATTCCCGCGATGTCAACAGCACGCGGCCCGGTTTGGCCAAAGCCAGGGCGCCGCAGTCGGGATTGACAACATACCAACCGGTCGGTATTTTGAGGCATGACACAGGATGATCCCCGCCCTGCCCGCACGAAACTTCTGGACGCCGCCCTGGTGCTGATCCGGCAAAAGGGCTTTGCCGCGACCAGCGTCGATGATCTGTGCCGGGCGGCAGGGGTGACCAAGGGCGCCTTCTTCCACCACTTTCCCAGCAAGGACGATCTGGGGGCCGAGGCCGCGCGCCATTGGGGCCGGGTGACCGGCGCCCTGTTTGCCGCCGCCGAATACCACCGCGTTGCGGATCCGTTCGACCGCATCATGGCCTACCTCGACCTGCGCGAGGCGCTGTTGCAGGGCGAGGTCGCCGAATTCACCTGCCTTGCGGGCACGCTGTTGCAAGAGGTGCATGCCTCATCGCCCGCAATCACCGCCGCCGCCTGGGCCTCGATCCGCGACCACGCCGAAACGCTGGAACCGATGTTCGCCGCCGCCATTGCCGCCCATGCGCCCGCCACGCCGCAATCGGCCGAAAGCCTGGCCCGGCTGACCCAGACCTTCCTGCAAGGCGCCTTCATCCTGTCCAAGGGCGAAGGCACCTCCACCCCCGCGCGCGAGGCGCTGGGGCACCTGCGCGCCTATCTGACGATGATCTTCAAGAAGGAGTAACGATCATGCCCGGACACCCCGACTTTGCCCGCCTGATGCAGGGCGTCCTGCCCTATCTGGCCATGCCCGATGCCGCAAAGGCCGCGGCTTTCTACCAAAAGGCCTTTGGTGCCGTGGTTCACGGCGACATGGTCCGCGATGACAAGGGCCGCGTGATGAATGCGACGGTCGAGATCAACGGCGGCATCATGATGCTGATGGATGCGGGGCTGGAGGGCTGTTCCGCCGAAGAGCGCCCGGCCACCAATCAGGGCATGACCCTGCAACTGGTCACCGATCAGGGCGACATGTGGTGGAACCGCGCCGTCGCCGCCGGCTGCACCGTGACCATGCCCTTCGCGCCGCAGTTCTGGGGCGACCGTTATGGCCGCCTGCGCGACCCCTTCGGCCTGGACTGGGCCGTCAACGAACCCGGGCCGGGCCGGGGCTGACCCCGGCCTGCGGTTTCAGGCAGCACGGCCTGCGGCACTTTCGTGGCGCAGGATCGCCGCCTCCGAGGCCGACAGGTTGCGCCTTGCGTAGTCGCCATAGGAATGCGGGTTGACCTCGATCCCCGGCACCAGCGCCAGCAGCCCCGCCCGGTCGCGCGGGTCGATGGTGTCCAGCGCGGTGTTCGAGGGGTGAAAGCTTTCGGTCTCCATGCCGTTGGCGAAGATGATGTTGTGGCGGTCCAGCAGAAGGTGAATGTAGGTCACCTCGCGCGCCGTCAGATCGACCATGATGGAATGGTCGTTGACCAGATCCTCGGCCGCCACCAGCACCTCGTCGGCGTTGAACAGCGCCGCCGCCGCCTGGCCCAGCAGCAGCATCCGGTGCTGCGGCGAGACCAGCAGATCATCTTCTGGCCGGCCCTGACCCAAGGCCCCGGCGCGAAACCGGATCGGCCGCAGGTGTGGCATGGCGTATAGCCGGGCGCCGGTCATCCGGCGGCTGCCGCGCCACAGGATCTCTTCGGCGCCGTTGTCCTTGGTGGTGATCAGATCGCCGGGGCGCAGGTCCTCGATCAG
>JBATAV010000766.1:0-3463 GCA_049662025.1 Paracoccaceae bacterium
GGGGCCGGTGGGGGCATTGCTGGGGGCCTGGGTGGTTTTCGGCACCGCGCTTGATCTGTGGCGCCGCACTGGGCGCAAGGGCGGCCTTGGCGAGAGGCTGGCCCGGCTGACCCGGCTGCCGCGCGCCGATTGGGGCAAGGCCTCGGCTCATGCGGGACTGGGCATCGTGATCTTTGCGGTGGCCGCGATGCATGCCTGGGCGATTGAGGACATCCTGGTGGTGAAAGAGGGCGAAAGCTTCCAGTTGGGAAGCTATCAGGTGACGCTGAAAGAAGTGCACAAGGAGCAGGGGCCGAACTATTCCGCCACCGTGGCCGAAATGCTGGTGACGCGGAACGGCGCCGAGGTGGCGACCCTGTTCCCCGAAAAGCGGATGTATCCGGTGCAGGCGATGCCGACGACCGAAGCGGCGCTGGATCAGGGGATCCTGCGCGATCTCTATCTGGTGATCGGCGATCCGCAAGAAGGCGGCGGCTGGGCGGTGCGCGGCTATGTCAAACCCTTTGCCAACTGGCTTTGGGGCGGGGCGCTTCTGATGGCGCTGGGCGGATTGTTGAGCCTGTCGGATCGGCGCTATCGGGTGGCGGCCTCGGGCGCGCGCCGGTTTACGGCGCAAGGAGTTCCCGCCGAATGATCCGGGTGCTTCTTGTGCTCTTGGCGCTGGCAACACCGGTCTGGGCGGTGCAGCCCGACGAGATGCTGGCCGATCCGGTGCTGGAGGCGCGCGCCCGCGAGATCAGCCGCGAAGTGCGCTGTCCGGTCTGTCAGGGCGAGACCATCGACGACAGCAACGCCCGCATCAGCCACGATCTGCGCATCATCATCCGCGAGCGGCTGGTGGCGGGCGATAGCGACGATCAGGTGCTGGATTTCCTGGTTGATCGCTATGGCGAATTTGTCCTGTTCAATCCGCGCAAATCGGGGGTGAACCTGATCCTCTGGCTGGCGGGGCCTGCAATGCTGCTGGCGGGGGGTGGCATCGCCTATGTCGCGATCCGTCGCCGCAAGGCGGGGACCGAAGAGGGGCTGAGTGCCGAGGAACAGGCGCGGCTGGACGAGCTGTTGAAGGGCTGACGCGGCGTTTCCCTTGGCGCGGCCTGAAGGCCGGTCAATCTGCCCGCCGAAAGAAAGGGAGGCCTGCCATGGAATATCAGACCATCCGCGTCACCGAAGAGGCCGGCGGCGTCGGCACCATCGCGCTGAACCGCCCCGAGGTGATGAACGCGCTGTCGCGCCAGATGCGGGCCGAAATGGCGGATGCGCTGCGACGGATGCAGGCCAGCGCGCGTTGCATCGTCATCACCGGCACGGGGCGGGCCTTCTGCTCGGGGCAGGATTTGCACGATGCGGTGTCGCTGGGGGCGGTGGATTTCGAGCGCATCCTGAACGAGGAATATGTACCCTTGCTGCGCCTGATCACCGACTGCCCGGTGCCGGTGATTGCGGCGGTGAACGGGGCCGCGGCAGGGGCGGGGGCCAATCTGGCGCTGGCCTGCGATGTGGTGATCGCCACTGAATCCGCCAGTTTCATTCAGGCATTCACCCGGATCGGACTGATCCCGGATGCGGGCGGCACCCATTGGCTGCCGCGCCAGATCGGGCTGGCCCGCGCCATGGGGGCAGCGCTTTTCGCCGAGAAGATCGGCGCAAGGCAGGCCGCTGATTGGGGGATGATCTGGGAGGCGGTGCCGGACGCCGAGTTTGCGGCCGTGGTCGCGGCGCGTGCGGCGCATCTGGCCAAGGGGCCGGGGGTGGCTTATCAGGCAGTGAAACAGGCGCTGCGGGCGTCCTTCGATCTGGATCTTGGCGCGGCTCTGGCGCTGGAGGCGGAATTGCAGGGGCGCTGCGGGGCGACGGAAGATTTCCGTGAAGGGGTGGCGGCGTTTCTGGAAAAGCGCAGCCCCCGGTTTGCGGGGCAGTAGCGGGCGCATGATGGACGAGCTGAACCGCGACGATGTCGTCCGTTCCTACTACCGTATCCGCCAGACGCTGGGCTGGCTGGGGCTGGTGCTGCCGGTCTTGCTGATCCTTGGCGGCTATCTCAGCCAGGGCGAGATGGAGCCCTCGATCAGCGATTATTACCACACGCTGATGCGCGATGCCTTTGTCGGCACGATGACGGCGATCGGGCTGTTCCTGATCACCTATCCCGGCCATTCGCCGGAAAAGGGCGAGCATCTGTCGGATGATTTCATCACCACGGTGGCGGGGATTGCGGCCTTTGGCGTGGCCTATTTTCCGAATGAGACGCGGATGCACGCCAACCTTCTGGGCTCGATCACCCAGCAAATGCTGGGCTACAAGCTGGCGGCGGCGGGACATTATGCCTGTGCCATCACGTTCTTGGCGGCACTGGCGGCGATGTGCCTGCGCAAGTTCGCCCGTACCGCCAAACCGGCGCGGCGGCGGATCTACCGCGCCTGCGGCTGGACGATTCTGGCGATGACGCTGGCGGTGATCGTGGCCAGCTGGTTCAAGATCATGGGACCAGAGGGGCCACAGCGGATCGTCACCGACTGGATGCTGGTCCTGTGGTTCGAGGCGGCCGCGATCTGGGCCTTCGCCATTGCCTGGCTGGTCAAGGGCCGGGCGGAAACCGCCCTGACCAATCCGCGCAAACGGGCGCGCAACAGCCGCTGACAAGGCGCCGCGCGACAGCCGTCAATTCACGCTCCGCGCGACAGCCGTCAATTCACGCTCCGCGCGACAGGGCCGCCACCCCGGTGCGGGCGATTTCCTTCAGGCCCAGAGGGCGCATCAGCTCGGCAAAGCTGTCGATCTTTTCCGAAGTGCCGGTCATCTCGAAGACGAAACTTTCCAGCGTGCTGTCGACCACATGGGCACGGAAAATCTCGGCCAGCCGCAACGCCTCGATCCGCGCCTCGCCCTTGCCGGCCACCTTGAACAGCGCCAGTTCGCGCTGCACCGACGGGCCTTCGGCGGTCAGGTCATGCACGGCAAAGACCGGCACCATGCGGGCCAATTGCGCCTCGATCTGGTCGATCACCGCGGGGGTGCCGCGGGTGACCACGGTGATGCGCGAACGGTGGCCGGTATGGTCCACCTCGGCCACGGTCAGGCTGTCGATGTTGTAACCGCGGCCCGAAAACAACCCTATCACCCGCGCCAGAACCCCCGGCTCGTTCTCGACGATCACCGCCAGCGTATGGCTTTCCTCGACCTCCATGTGGCTGTCGCGCAGGTCATAGGCGGAATGGCTGGTCGCGCCCTTCTTGATATTCAGTGCGGACATGTCTGCCCCTTCATCTGTTCATAAATATCCCACGGGGGTCCGGGGGTGTGAAACCCCCGGCGTTATGGCTTTGACCAGCACGGCGCCGGATTTGAAGGCGCTGGCATCGGCTGACAGCAGCATCTCGTTATGCGGCTTGCCCGACGGGATCATCGGAAAGCAGTTTTCGTGCTTTTCCACCCGGCAGTCAAAGATCACCGGCCCGTCATA
>JBATAV010000767.1:0-5668 GCA_049662025.1 Paracoccaceae bacterium
CCAAAGAACGTGCGCGCGCTGATCCTGGCGCCGACCCGCGAGTTGACGCTGCAGATCAAGGAAAACCTTGAAACCTTCACCAAAGGCACCGCCGTAAAGGTGCTGATGGTCGTTGGTGGCGCCTCGATAAACAAGCAAACTCAGGCTCTTACCCGTGGCGCCGACGTGCTGGTGGCCACCCCCGGCCGCCTGATCGACCTCCTGGAACGCGGCGACGTGTCCCTGGAAAAATGCGCCTATCTGGTGCTGGACGAGGCCGACCACATGCTGGACATGGGCTTCATCCACAGCCTGCGCCGCATCGCCAAACATATCCCTTTGCGGCGCCAAACGCTGATGTTCTCGGCCACGATGCCCAAGGACATGGATGAAATCGCCGGCACCTATCTGCGCGATCCGGTCCGGGTGCAGGTCGCCCCGCCCGGAAAGCCGGTCGAACGGATCAGCCAGGGGGTGCACTACATCCCCACCGGCGACAAGGCCAAGCTGCTGGAATCATACCTGAAAAATCACGTCAGCGAACAGGCGCTGGTGTTTTCGCGCACCAAGCACGGCGCTGACAAGCTGGCCAAACTGCTGGGTGGCTGGGGCTTCAAGGTCGGCGCCATCCACGGCAACCGCAGCCAGAACCAGCGCGACCGCATCCTGAGCGAGTTCAAGGGGGGCGAGGTTGACGTTCTGGTCGCCACCGACGTCGCCGCGCGCGGAATCGACATTCCGACGGTGCGCCATGTCTACAACTACGACATGCCGAATGTGCCGGAAAACTACGTTCACCGCATCGGCCGCACCGCGCGGGCCGGGGCCGATGGCTCCAGCATCAGTTTCTGTGCGCCGGCCGAAATGGGAGAGCTGCAAGCTGTTGAAAAGATGCTGAAAAACCCGCTGCCGGTGATTGGCGGTGCGCCCTGGGCGGCCGACATCGTGGCGGCGGCGCCCAAGCCGGGGCAGAACCGCGGGCAACGCCAGGGCGGCGGTGGCGGGCGGCAAGGCCAGCAGTTGACCAAGAACCCCGGCCATAAGCCGGGCAAACGTCCGCAGGGTGCGGCCAAACCCCGGCCAATGGGCGGCGCCCATGCGCCCCGGCGTCAGGGCAATCCCGGGCGGGCTAGCTGACCTCGTCTTCCAGGTTCAGCTTCATGTCGAGGATGACCTGCTGAATGGCCAGCGTCTCGCGCAAGAGACGCTTGGCTTCATTCACGGTGATCTTGCCGTCGCCGATGGCCGCGTTGTACTCGCTCATCAGCATGGCGAAACGCTGCGCCAGGGCAACCACGTCCTGGTTCACCCCCTTGGAGTGGGCGTTGCGCTTTTCCGCGTCGTAGCTGAACGTGATGCCCCGCAGATCGGCCAGCGCCGAGGTCACATGCGGAAAGCGCGAGGCGGCCTCCAGCTGGGCCACCACGTCGATCGGCATGAAGCGGTCGTCGTGTTCTTCGCTGTCGGAGTAGTAGCGGCCCAGCGTGGCCTTCGACTTGCCGGTCAGCGTGCAAGCGGCCTCGATCCCCACATCCTTCACCAGGGCCTCGGAGTGTTTCTTGAGGTAGCTTGCAGTCGACATGGTCTTCTCCGGATCGGACCTCACGAAATCGTGGGGGAAATCATTACAGCTTTTCCCATTAATCGGCTGGCAGGGGTTTGTCATTGATAAAGGTGTTCCGGGAGTCCGGAACTGTAGCGAGTGGCCGGTGCCCCCAGCATCGGCTTTGGGTGGGGGTCCGTCGTACATGCGTCCTGCAAGGATGGCGGCGAGGTTCACTCGAGGTGCGGCGGGCCCGTCTTAAATCGTTTCGGCAGGATCTCCTGCCAGTTCATGGTACAACGGTCTCTTCGCAGCGCCCCCCGCCCTGTTTTCCGGCGCATGTCGCCAAATGCCACCATCGGAAGGCCGGCCCTTACCCGTTCGTGCAGGCGACCTTTCGGCCCGTCTTGCCAAGGAGTGCGGCCCTGATTAGGGCTGTGGCCATGGCAAAACTGTACTTCCACTACTCCACCATGAACGCGGGCAAATCGACCCTTCTGTTGCAAGCCGCGCATAATTACCGCGAAGGCGGCATGGTGACGCAGCTGATCACCGCGCAGTTCGACAACCGTGCCGGCGAGGGGCGGATCGGCAGCCGCATCGGCATCGGCGAGCCGGCCGATACCTTCGGCCCGGGCGAAGACCTGTTCGAAAAGCTGCGGGCGCGGATGGCGGCAGGCCCGGTCGCCTGCGTCTTCATCGACGAGGCGCAGTTCCTGTCAAAGGACCAGGTCTGGCAACTGGCCCGCGCGGTCGATGACCTGAAGGTGCCGGTGATGTGCTATGGCTTGCGGGTGGATTTACAGGGCAACCTGTTTCCCGGCTCGGCAGCCCTTCTGGCCTGGGCCGACGAGATGCGCGAAGTGCGCACCATCTGCCATTGCGGCAAGAAGGCCACCATGGTGGTGCGCAAGGGGCCGGATGGCCGCGCGCTGACCGCCGGAGAACAGGTGGTGATCGGCGGCAATGAGACCTACCAGAGCCTGTGCCGCCGCCACTGGCGCGAGGCGATGGGCGACTGAGGCAGCTACAAGGGCTCTCCGGCCGGGCCGCGCGGCAGCACCGCCTGCGCCCGCGCACGAAGTGCTATCATCATCCCGGCGGTGGCGATCAGCGCCATGCCGACCCAGGCCAGCCAACCCAGGGTGTCACCCCAGATCACCCAGGTCCAGAACGCCGAAGCGGGCAGAATGACGTATTCCAGCACCGAAACCCGCCCTGCATCGGCGATCTGATAGGACCGGATCATCAGACCGACCCCCAGGAGCGACCCGGTGGCCTGAACGAAGGTCCACCACCAGAAGGCGCCGTTGGGCACCACAGGGCCGCGCATCAGAAACCCGGCGGTTCCGGGCGGCGCCTCAAGCGGAAAGACCGTCAGCACCGCCATGCCGACCAGCCCGATAACCCCGAGGGCGGCAAAGAACCCCGCCAGCAGCGTCTCGGCGCTTTCCGCAGCGCACCACTCCTTGGTCGCGATATTGCCCATGGCATACATCGCCCCCGCCGCCAGCGGCAGCAGGGCGGCCAGCGAGGCGCCCGACAGCGCCGCAGGGCCCTGCACCAGCACGACGCCAATAAAGCCCACGGCAACGGCGGCAATCCGCACCGGGCCGATGGCATGGCCATAGACCAGCCTCGAGATCAGCAGCACGAAGATCGGTGCGGTGAACAGGCCCGCCGCCGCAATCGCCACCGGCAGGAAGGCCAGCGCACCAAAGTAGATCACCATTGCCGCACCATGGATGGCCGAGCGCGCCGCCACCGCCCGCCAGGACTTTGGCCGCAGCCGCAAGCCCATCAGCGGCGCCAGCCCGGCCAGGATCGCCAGCGCCATGACCGAGCGGATGGCATGGAACTGCCACATCCCCGCCCCGTCGGCGATGACGCGGACATAGTTGTCGGTATAGCCGATGATGGTCGCATAAATCACGATCAGCCCGGCGGCGGCAAGGGTTCTGTCGTGGGCAATCATCGGGCTGTCATGTTCCTGCTTTTCTGATTCATCAAGCCTGCTACGCTGTGCCTTGCGCGCTTGAAAGCGACATTCGAGAGAGGGGACACGCATGGGCTGGCTGTCAGACGAAACCGGGCTGGAGAAATGCGCGGCAAATTACGTCGCGTTGACGCCGCTGTCGCATCTGAAGCGGGCGTCGGATGTGTTTGCCGACCGGGTGGCGGTGGTCTGGAAGGACACCCGGCTTTCCTATGCCGATTATGCCGCGCGGGTCAGCCGGTTGGCCAGTGCTTTGGCCGCGCGCGGCATCATGCCGGGCGATGTGGTGGCGACGCTTCTGCCCAACATCCCCGCCCAGGCCGAGGCGCATTTCGGCGTGCCCGCCTGCGGCGCGGTGCTGAACGCCATCAACACGCGGCTGGAGGTCGATACCGTGGCCTTCATCTTCGGCCATGCCGGGGCGAAGATCGTCTTGTGCGACAGCACCCTGATTGCGTTGACCGAACAGGCGATCGCGCGGATGGAAGGCCCGGCCCCGGACATCATCGAGGTGGTGGACCATGGCTTCACCGCCTCGGGCCGCTACCCGACCTATGAGGACCTGCTGGCCGGCGGCGACCCCACCGCACCCTGGCTGATGCCGGAAGACGAATGGGAGAGCATCGCCATCAACTACACCTCGGGCACCACCGGGCGGCCCAAGGGCGTGGTCTACCACCATCGCGGCGCCTATCTGGCAACCACGGCCAGCGCCATCGGCTGGCGGATGCAGCTGTTCCCGGTCTACCTGACCATCGTGCCGTTGTTTCATTGCAATGGCTGGTGCCACACCTGGATGATGCCGATGCTGGGCGGCACGCTGGTCTGCGCCCGCGACATCACCGCCAAGGCGATCTATGACGCCATCGCCGACGAAGGCGTCACCCATTTTGGCGGTGCGCCGATCGTGCTGAACACCGTGGTCAACGCGCCACCGCTGGACCGCCGCGCCTTTGACCACATTGTCGAGGTTTTCACCGCCGGCGCCCCGCCCCCCGCCGCCACATTGGCCGCGTTCGAACCGCTGGGCTTCAACGTGACCCAGGTCTACGGGCTGACCGAAACCTACGGTCCCGCCACCGAATGCCTGTGGCAACCGGCCTGGGACGCCGCAAAAGGCGATGAGCGGGCCGAGTTGAAGGCCCGGCAAGGCGTGGCCATGGCGATGCTGGAAGGCGCCGAGGTGCATGACATCCAAGCGAACCCGGTGCCGCGCGACGCCGCCCATCTGGGCGAAATCGCCATGCGCGGCAATCTGGTGATGAAGGGCTACTACCGCAACCCCGAGGCCACGGCCGAGGCCTTCAAGGGCGGCTGGTTCCGCTCTGGCGACATCGCGTTTCAGCACCCTGACGGCTATCTGAAGATCACCGACCGGGCCAAGGACATCATCATCTCGGGCGGCGAAAACGTTTCCTCGGTCGAGGTCGAGGGCGCGCTGATGAAGCATCCGGCGGTGTCGCTATGTGCCGTGGTGGCGAAACCGGATGACAAATGGGGCGAAGTGCCTTGCGCCTTTGTCGAGCTGAAGCCGGGCGCCACCGCGACAGAGCAAGAGTTGATCGCCCATTGTCGCGCCCTTCTGGCCGGGTTCAAGACGCCAAAGCTGGTGGTCTTTGCCGAATTGCCCAAGACCAGCACCGGCAAGATTCAGAAGTTCGAACTGCGCGCGGTGGCCAAGCTGATCTGACCGGAATTGGCCCATGCGGCGGGCGGTTGTGGCGGCGGCCCCGGGCGGATAAGGTCGCCCCTGCAGGCAAGACCGAAGGCCCCGATGACGGCGCTGAAGAAGTACGAAAAGCTGGAAAGCACAGGGCTTTGGCGTGACACGCCAGATGGCCAGCGACGCGAGGTCATCGTGCGCATGGGCGATGCCACGCTGATGCTGGCCGACCCGCGCTCGGATGCGGTGCTCAGCCATTGGTCGCTGCCCGCCGTGCGGCGGCTGAACCCCGGCACCCGCCCGGCGCTCTTTGCTCCCGGCGAAGAGGCGGGCGAAGAGCTGGAACTGACCGACGACGACATGATCGCCGCCTTGCGCACGGTGCGGGCGGCGGTGCAGGCGGCGATTCCACATCCCGGACGGCTGCGCGGCGTGCTGATCGGCGGCACCACGCTGGCCATCCTGGGGCTGGCGGCCTGGGCGCTGC